>JAITAP010000060.1 GCA_031284065.1 Prevotellaceae bacterium | reverse complement strand
GGCTTTGAGCTGAAGGAAAAAATCCATGCTCTGCTTACCCAAATGGGGTACAACGTGCACGATTTTGGCGCAAATTCTACCGCCAGCGTCGATTACCCCGACTTTGCGCACCCGTTAGCCAGCGCTTTGGAGGAAAAAAAGCTGCCATTCGGCATTGCGTGCTGCGGCACGGGCAACGGCATGGCCATTACGCTCAACAAGCATGGCGGCGTTCGCGCCGGGCTGTGCTGGAACGCAGAGGTTGCGTCGCTCATTCGCCGGCACAACGACGCAAACGCCTGCGTACTCCCCGCGCGGTTTGTGAGCGAGCCGCTGGCGCTGGAAATGGTAAGGGTATTCCTCGCCACCGCCTTTGAGGGCGGCCGGCACCGGCGCAGGGTAGATAAAATAGTGCAAAAACAATAATCACCGCATCTAAAAATGTTTGAAATCGTAAAAAAACAGCTGCTTGCCAAAGATATTTACCTGATGGACGTCGCCGCGCCGCGCGTGGCAAAATCGGCGCAGCCCGGGCAGTTTGTCATTGTCCGCGTGGGCGAAAAGGGCGAGCGCATCCCGCTCACCATTTGCGACTACAGCGCCGGCCGGGGGACGGTAACCATTGTAACGCAGGTAGTGGGCGCGTCGAGCCGCAAAATCTGCGCCCTCAGCGAGGGCAACAGCTTCACCGACTTTGTGGGACCGCTGGGGCGCCCCAGCGAGCTGGCGCTCCTCGCCGGCGAGGAGCTGCGGCAAAAGCGCGTGCTGTTCATTGCCGGAGGGCTGGGCGCCGCGCCCGTTTACCCGCAGCTCAAGTGGCTGAGCGAGCAGGGCGCAAAAGCCGACATTATTGCAGGCGCAAAAAGCAAGGATTTGCTCATTTTGCAGGCCGAAATAGCGGCGGCTGCCCAAAACCTCTACGTGGCCACCGACGACGGCAGCGCGGGCTTCAAAGGGCTGGTTACGGAGCTCTTTAAGCAGCTGGTCGACGCGCAGGGCAAAAAGTACGACCTCGTGGTGGCCATTGGCCCTATGGTAATGATGAAGTTTGTGGCCCTTGCCACCAAAGCCTGCGGCATAGCGACCATTGTGAGCCTCAACACGCTCATGGTTGACGGCACGGGCATGTGCGGCGCGTGCCGCGTGAGCGTAGGCGGCAAAATCCGCTTCACCTGCGTCGATGGCCCCGAGTTCGACGGCCACCTTGTGGACTTCGACGAAGCCCTGCGCCGGCAAGGCATGTACAGGGCTATGGAAAAAGAGGCGGAGTGCAGGTGCCTCCCGTAGAGACGCACGCCGCGCGTCTCAGCAAAGAATGGCGGCGTACGTAATGGTAGCGGCATAAAACCTCATTTCCCCGTAGGGGAATAATATCAACCGAGCGTAGCGAGCTCATGAACACCCTAAAAAAACACAAGGTGAATAATAGGAAAACGTGTACCATCTCTTTCCTATTCCCCGTAGGGGAGTAATAGAAAATGGCGATGCTAAAGATACGCGTGCGAAAATTGCAGCTGTTTAGCGGAAGCTATATAAACCATATACGTACTTTGCAAATTGGCGTTGGATTTTACAAAATGGATACTCAAAACACGCGTTTCGGAAAGCCGATTGGCCGTTGGGAGTATATTTTTTGAGAATTGGCGCAAATATGCTTTCTTTCTTAGTTTTCTAAACTACGTAAACTAAGTACTGTATGAATAAGTCTTTAAAGTTGACAGTTCGGCTGTCGGCCGAAGGGAAATTGTTTCCCATTGCGTACGAAATGCCGTTTGGGGTAGAAGAGGTGGCGGCGCACCTTAAGCTTTTGGGCGTAATCGGAGAGGTGAGCAGCCGGTTTAAGCCCGTGCTGGTGCCCTACAACAGCGGGTACAAGTGTGTCCGCGCGCAGGAGATTCTCTATCTGGAATCGGACGGGAGTTACTGCACAATTTACTTCGGCACAGGGAAAAAAATATTTGTAGCCGTGCCGATGGGGACGCTTGCCGACGACTTCTGCGAGCAGGGCATTGTGCGATGCCACAAGCGGTTTGCCGTAAACATCAACGAGGTTGATTTTGTTGGCGGCAACTACCTTATCCTGCGCGGCGAAAAGCACCTCAACGTGGGCGGCGTGTTCAAGGAGGCCGTCATGGCCTGTTTTACCTATCGCGGCACCCGCAGCGCAAAGTTCCGCCAACCGCTTGTCGCTGCTGCACTGCCCTGCGGCGCGTAGGCGGCGGTTTTTCCGCCCCTCCGTTTCAGCATGGAGATTTTTGCGATCTCACGGGGGTGAAATTCCAAAGGATGACGTTGGCTCCACGCGACTTTAACAAATGGGGAAAAGGCGCGAAATAGGAGCGTTTCATTTTTGCTTACAGCTTTATCGAAATGGAACACTTTTTACTTTCAATAGCGAAGCCGATTGCTCAATTTGCAGAAAAATTCGTGCTGATTAATATTGACGTCTTTTTTAGCTGAACGGCTGTTGACTTTTAATAACCGTCGTGCCTTTGCATAGTCTAAAACGAATAAAATTTACATGCTATATTTTTTGTATAAAAGATGAGGCTAAATTACGGCAACAATAAGGGGCAATTCAATCGCCGCGCAAAGTATAAGTTAATCGCAAATAGCTTACTGTCAATTACTTTCAGCTGTTTCAAAGCGCCAAATTGAAAATATTTATTAGCCTTTATATACCGCGTAAGCAAAGCATCCTTTCCGTAAACTTCGCTGTAACTAGTAAAAAAAACGAGTTACAGCCAAG
>JAITAP010000076.1 GCA_031284065.1 Prevotellaceae bacterium | reverse complement strand
TTTTGCCGAATGTTGGTTTTCATAATCTCTCTCCTCCCGCCATAATAAAGAGGTAAAATCCCCCGCACCTAAACGCAATGCGTGGCTGGCATTAAAACATTGGTTGAATTTATTTTTGTTGGGTTAACGAATCACGTTCGGCACGTTTAGCCAGATCTTCCAATGCCAGATTATACAGGATGGTTGCATTTTCTGGATTTCCATATTTCCCCCTTCCCTTCAAGTTTTCAACCAATGGGGGCACGACATTGCATGAATCTTCAATATTTAAAGCCTTGCGCCCGAATAATTCCTTTGCCATGAACTCAAAAAGATTGTCAAAAACTACCGTGATGTCGTTTGGCGATGTCCTTGCCAGGCCAAAAGCGGCGCGGACTTGGTTGTCCAGCAAGTTGATTTCGGCGTTCAGCGCGTTTATTTTTTCTTGCGTTGGATCTATTTGCTCATCCTTGTCGCAGGACGGTAAGCCTGCGCTTAGCGCCACAGCCAGCGCTACGGCGGCAGCCCAAGAGGTTGCCATGCTTTGGTAAAATGTAATTTTTTTCATTGCAATAAAATTTGTTACTTGCTTGTTGCGCCCACTCCTTGTTTACCGTCGCGTGGTTCGGCTTGTTTACGACGAAAGAATTAATTGGTTGCTTGGGAAAATTTTGGGTGAGGCAGGGGCATAAAAAAACCGTGAACTTAAATTCTTTTATTGTTGAGGTTCTAGACTACCTAATTTACCAAAAGAATAAAGCCCACGATTTCTCGTGAGCGTTATAACTTTACTTCTGATAAATTTGAAATTGTCTAGATTTCAACAATAAAAGTAAAAGCTAACGCTTTATATATATGTCAATCGTTCTCCTTGAGAACGAGTCCTCGTGCGAGGTTATTTTACGTATGCTTCATGCAGAAAAAATTTTTTTAGAGGTTGGCAATAATGTTTAACTCGGTGCAAAGGTATAAATTTTTGCGCTACTACGCGCTGCCCCGCGCAATTTTTTTTCACCCATGCTGTACCTTGCCCCGCCATACGGGCAGGTATCGCCTGTACGGAGGTTACGGAATAAAAAAAACGGACGGGGTTTTACCTCGTCCGAACCGTATATTTGCGGGTATGTATTACCCTAAAAACATCCACGCTGCGCTACTTTTCCTGCTTATGCCTGCCAAACATGTGCAGGTGCGCCCTCGTATCGGGGAAAATTCCGCGCTTGGCCGCGCGTACATCTTCGATAACGTAGAACACGTTGGGGTCAAAATCGGTAATTATTTGCTCTACCTTGCCGATAGACTTCCGGCTTACCACCGAGTAGATGAGGTTAACCTGCCCTACCTTTCCCTTGCCGTTGATGAGCGTTGCGCCGTACCCGTGCTCGTTGAGGTGCGCAACCAAATCATCCCCGTTTTTCGGCGTAATAACGCGCACAAAGTAGATGCCTATGGCCAGCCGCTCCTCTATCATCATGCCAACAAAGTTGCCCATTGCAAAGCCCGCAGCGTACGCCACGTAGCAGTAAATGTTGTTGGCGTGCTGCATAATCTGGCTAATCACCAGAATCCACACAAAAACTTCAAAGAAGCCGAGCAGCGGCGCTACCTTCTTGTGCCCTTTGGAGACAAAGATAATACGCATTGTACCCAGCGTTACATCCAGAATGCGGGAGCAAAATATGATAATGGGCAACGCTACATACACGAAAGTAAACGACGCGGTCACCTTACTTCTTCACTATTTGCTCAATATATGCCTTATCGCCGAAAGCAAAGCGCACAAAGTAGGTACCCGGCGTAGCGGGCGTGTAGGTGTAGGCGTACTCTCCCGCCGTTTGAAATTCGTTGTTCACGATTTTGCGCACACATGCGCTGGTGATGGTATATACCGCAACGCTCACCTTGGCGTCGTAAGGCAGCTTATAGGTAATGGCGGCAGCATCTTTCACGGGGTTCGGGTAAATATCGTACGTAATTTCGGGCAAATTGACGCTTGCAGCCTGCTGTTTGTTGCCGGTGTTGCTTACGGCCACCGCAGGCGCAGACAAGGCGGCAACGTTCACGTACGACGACCGGTTGGCGTCTTTTGCCTCTTTGAGGTCGCTGCCATGCTCAATAGTTACAAAAACCGGATAGCGAAAATCTTGCGAATACCACAGATATTTTACTTCTGCACTGCTTACAACGCTGCCGTAAAGCCGCTTTTGCACTTCTGTGGTTTTCACGCGCAACACGTTACTCAGCGTAACGCCGTTGGGCAGCTTCAGCGTGCCGTAGCCATCAACCTCCGACGAGTAGGTTCCTTCCACAGTGGTTTTGCTGTTGCCCTGCGCAATGTAGCCTTGAAACTCGCCGCTGTGCTGGTCAAGAAATCCAAAGGGGTACCTTGTTTTGAGCGCCGGATTTTCGTACACCACGCTATAGCCGCTTGCGGCATACCCGTAGTAGTCATTTCCGTACGGCGTAGCGTCAAACTGAAAGAGGACGTTGCCGTCGTTTCGCACGGCAATGTGCTCGCCGCTGCGCTCCAGCGCCTCCGATTGCACATCACCGGTTACTTTACATGCGCTAAAATCCCACGTTACGTTGGCGCCGCTCGCCCCCGGTTCGGCGGTAGTCACTCTGCGTGTTTGGTGCACGTCGCCCACCCGCAAGCCATGCTTTGCGTAGGTGAGGGTGGGCTGCGCCATGCCGGATACGGCTGCCAGCAACCCAAATGAACTCATTATAATCTTTTTCATAATAGGAACTGTTTTTACTAATTTATTATTTTTATTATTACTGATGGAGACAAATACGCTTTTAGCTGGATGCAAATGTACTATTTTATGGCAAAAAAAACAATTTTGTCAATAATAATTCTATTCATACGAATAGTTAATCATATTTTTTCAATGGCAACTTATTGTCTAACATTTGGGTAACGTTTTCTACCAATGCCGTCATTTCGTCTTCGCCCGGGTATATAAATACCGGAGCTATGAAGCTTGTCATTTGCTTTATGTAGTCGGTAACCGAATGGTTGTAGGCAATTCCGCCGGTAACTAAAATTGCATCAACACGACCGTGCAGCACAGCCGCCGCCGCGCCGATTTCCTTGCCCACCTGATAGCTCATGGCGTTTAGCGTCAGGCGAGCCTGCTCGTTGCCCTGCTCGGCAAGCGCCGCCACTTTTTGCGCTTCGTTTGTGCCCAAATGCGCCACCAGCCCTCCGCTGCCCACCAGCATTTTTGACAGCTCGGTTTTGGTATATTTTCCGCTAAAACATGCCTCAAGGAGCTGCAAGGCGGGCGTGGTGCCCGAGCGTTCGGGCGAAAACGCTCCGTCGCCGCCAATGGCGTTGTTCGTATCCACTACCTTCCCCTGCCGGTGCGCGCCAACCGAAATTCCTCCGCCCATGTGCGCTACTATGAGGTTCAGCTCCTCGTACTTTTTGCCCTGCTCGCGCGCGTAGGTCCGCGCAATAGCTTTTTGGTTGAGGGCATGAAAAATTGATTTTCGGGTAAATATGGGTACTCCCGTAACCCTTGCCACGTCCTGCATTTCGTCCACCACCACAGGGTCTGCAATGTAGGCTTTGGCGTTGGGGAGCGAGCGGGCAATATCGTCGGCAATGAGAGCGCCGAGGTTGCTGGCATGTTCGCCGTATTTTGCCGAGCGCAGGTCGGATTTCATAGCCTCGCTTACCGCGTAAACGCCGGACTCTATGGGCTTCACTATCCCGCCACGACCCGCCACCACGCTTATTTCGCTTACGTCGATACCCGCCTTTTTGAGCTCGGACAGGATTACCTCCTTGCGAAAAGCAAACTGCTCCGCCACGCTTGGGAATGGCTTCAGCTCTTCGGCGCTATGGCGCAAAGTAACCTGAAATATATTTTTGTTTTGCTCAAAAACGGCAATTTTGGTTGACGTGGAGCCGGGGTTGATGGCTAATATTTTCATTGTTGCTATTTAGTTTATGGGTAAATTTACTTGTCTTTTGCCATTAACGCTCCCAGCGCAATAGAGTACAGCTTGGTAAGAGCTGTGTCGCCGCGAGAGGTGAGCACGCAGGGCGCTTTTGCGCCCACCACAATGCCCGCCAGCTCTGCCTTTGCCAGCTTGGTTGCGGCTTTGAAAAATACGTTGGCGGCTTCTATGCTTGGAAACACCAGACAGTCGGCGTCGCCGGCCACCACGCTCCTGAGCTTTTTAATTTCCACCGATTCCTTGTCCAGCGCCACATCTATCGCCAACGGGCCATCGACAAGCGCGTTGCGAATTTGTCCCCTGTCGGCCATTTTTGCAATAATCGCCGCGTCAACGCAGGCTTGCATACCGGGCAGCATTTGCTCCGTAGCCGCAATAACGGCAACCTTTGGCTTGTCTATGTCAAGCAGCCGCGCCACGTTAATTACGTTATTGGTCAGCGTAACCTTTTGCGCGAGGTCGGGCGCGGGAATAACGGCAATATCGCTTAGCGTAATAAGCTTGCCGTAGGTCGGCACTTCGAGCACGCACACGTGGCTCAGCGTAGCCTTTGGGAGGAGCAACCCCGTTTCCTTATTGAGGATAGCGCGCATGTACTTGTCGGTGCTCACCAGCCCTTTCATGAGAACGTCAGCCTCTCCGTTGCGCACTATTTCCACCGCTTTGGCGGCCGCCTTTACCTCGTCGGCTTCCGGCACAATGCGGAATTTACCCGCGTCAATTTTTTCATTGCTGCACACGGCCTTAATGGTAGCCTCATCGCCCACCAAAATGCCATCTACAAGGCCACGGTCAACCGCCATGCTGACCGCGCCTATGGTATGCGAATCGTTGGCGTAAGCCGCCACCAGCCTTTTCCTGCCTTTTGATTTTACCTTCTCTACCAGCTGCTCTAACTTTGTTACCATTTCTACTGAATTTTGTTTTATTTAATTTATGATGACAATCTTTAACTAATTTGTATTTCCCGCTAATTTTCGGCGTAAACAGGCCTGTTCGCATGAAAACTACCCTTACTGCTCTTTTCAAGGGGTATATTCTCCCTCCGGCAATCCTTCATCTGCTCTTCTGCTACATAGTAAAAAGCATCTGTAAGGTGCGGGGCTTGCTTGGCGCAAATAGCTTTCAGCTTTCAATTCTTTCCTAATTCCGAATCAAATTCATGGCGTCCATGGCAATCACCAGCTCTTCGTTGGTGGTAATCGCCATTATTTTCACCTTTGACGATGGCTTTGAGATGAGCTGGTCTTTGCCCCTCAAGCCCTTATTCGCTTCGTTGTCGAACTCCACTCCGAGATACTCAAGGTTGTTGCACACGCTTGCGCGCACCAAGTCGTCATTTTCGCCCACACCTCCGGTAAAGACGACAACATCAACCCTTCCCAGAACCGCCACATGTGCGCCAATGAACTTTCGCACCCTGTACACAAACATGTCGTGCGCCAGCTGCGCCATTTCGTTGCCGTCGCGGGCTGCCCGCTCCAAGTCGCGCATGTCGCTCGACAGCCCCGATACGCCGTACATGCCGCCTTGCTTGTTCACGAGGTCATTCAGCTCGTTGATGCCCAATTTCTCCTTGTCGGCAATGTAAAACAGCGCGCCCGGGTCAATAGCGCCGCTGCGCGTACCCATAACCAGCCCGTCAACCGGCGTAAAACCCATTGACGTGTCGCAAGACTTTCCCTGTTTTATGGACGCTATGGAGGCTCCGTTGCCCAAGTGACAGGTTACAATATTCACCGAGTTGAAGTCCAAGCCCAGAATTTTACACGCTTTCTGCGCTACATACCGGTGGCTTGTGCCGTGAAACCCGTAGCGGCGAATTTTATATTTTTCGTAGTAACGGTATGGAATTGCGTAAAGGTACACGTGCTGCTGCATGGTTTGATGAAACGAGGTGTCGAACACCGCCACCTGCGGTACTTTGGGCAACAGCGCCTCCATTGAGAGTATTCCTTGCAGGTTGGCCGGGTTGTGCAGCGGCGCCAGCTCAATGCACTTTTCTATGGCCGCCTTAACCTCGTCGTTCACCAGCGCGCTCTCCATGAAGTACTCGCCGCCGTGCACCACGCGATGCCCCACAGCGTTCACCTCGTCGAGGCTTGCAATAACGCCGTGCGCCGGATGCACCAACGCCTCCAAAATAAGGTTAATGCCCACCGTGTGGTCGGGAATAGGCTGCACGGCAGAGTATGGCTCTCCGCCGCTTGGCTTATGGCTGATGGCGCCCTCGGCAAGACCTATTCGCTCCACGATACCTTTTGCCAACAGCGTGCTGCTGCCAACATTTTCCATCCTCATTATCTGGTATTTTATAGAGGAGCTGCCACAATTTAAAACAAGAATAATCATTTCATTTACCTAATTTACCCGAATGTATAATTTCTTCATCTGCGCTATTTGTTATTTCAAAGTTTCAGCTGCCGTCGGCGCAACGTGCGCGTGCACGAGAAGTACTAACAAAAACTATTTTGTAAAATGCTCAGGGGCAACATTTTGCAAAATAGTTCCAAAAAAATTGCTATTGCACGAATGTCATTTAGCTACATATTTCCATACTTACCTTACAATCACGCTAACCTCCACGCGGTTGTTGAGGGTGCGACCGGCGGCGGTTTTATTGGAGGTAATCGGTCGTTTTCTGCCGTAACCCTTTACAACAATCTGCTCAGAATATACCCCTTTTTTAATAAGATAGTTTGCTACGCTCTGCGCTCTTGCACGAGAGATTTTAAGGTTGGCAGATTTTTTTCCCTTATTATCCGTATAGCCGGAAATCTTTACCCGCACGCCCGGGTGCCACCTCAGCCAGCGGCAGAGAACATCCAGAGATTTGAAAGAGCTTGGTGAAAGCTTCGATTTATTTGTGGAAAATTTAACTCTTTGCAAAATCATTTTTACCCTTTCAACCGTAGGAGTTTTTTCCGAGAGCTTGGAGTATTTTTTCTTGGCGAGGAGCTTTGCCGTTTTGGGACTGACAGGTTTTGCGCGCACCTTTTTCAGCGCGCGAAGAAACTCAAGGCGCCGGCTTGCTTTCTCCTCGTCGCTCAATACCTTTCCGTAACAGTTAACGAAGTAAGTATCGTAAGCATCCGCCACGTCCGGTCTTCCGACAGAGTAGTAGGCGTGGCGAGGGTTGCCAGGAACAGTATTGTAGTAAACGTCGTTGTTTGGCGTATTTATGGGGTAACCCAAATTCATAGGCTTGCTCCAAGCACCACCAACACGCGTAGAGCTGTATATATCGTACCCTCCCATGCCCTTTAACCCGTCGGAGGCAAAGAAAAGAGTCTTCCCATCCGGAAGTACGGAAACAGAAACTTCGTTACCCGCTGTATTAATGTCAGTGCCCATATTGGTCAGCTCGCTCCATCCACCGGCCATTTTGGTAGTGTACCAAATATCATAACCACCCTGTCCTTTTTTAGACTCATGCCGACCACCGTCAATACACAAGTAAATTGTGCTTCCGTCAGCCGTTATTGCCATCGAGGATATATGTTGCCTGTCACTTATTTTCAGGTTGAGCGCTTGATCGATGGGGACAAAATTCACTCCCTGCGACAGCTGTTGAAGATTCTGCACAAAAATTTTATTACTCCCTCTGAAAACGAATAAAAATTGTCCATCAGGGGAAATAGCCAAAACGCCTTCATGAAACGGACTGTTATCTGTCAGCACGCTAACTTCCCATGGAGATTTCACCGTTTTTCGACGAGCTACGCACACCCTGTCAAGCGCCTCGCCGAATTTGCTGCCCAATGCTCCGGAAGAAAAACGGGAAGAAGTAAAGAAAAGCGTTTTTTCGTCGGCCATTGCAAAAGCGCTAAAACTTGCATACTTGATATCATTTATCATGGCGTCAAGCTTGGTTATAGTAACCGCTTCCGGATTTGACCTCTTTTCAATAGCATACTCACATTCTTCTATTCTTTTGGAAATCATATCGGACATTCGTTTTTCTTGTCGCGGCAAGCTGCGATACACCTCAAGAGCTTCACGGTATAAGCCCCGACGGTGGTACCCCGCTGCTAATTTGTATCGAGCTTCTTCCGGAGACAAATTTTGCTTCTCACGACGCGAAGCTTGTCCAAAAGATGTATTAGAGAAACTTCCTACAAGAAACAGTGCGAAGAAAAAAATACATAAAGAGCGATATTTAGAAAATATTCTCATGCTTTTGCTTTAAAAAAAATCATATTAAATAGTTGTATCAGACAAAGTTTTTTTCCCAAAATGACACACGAAAAATCAAAAAAAATGCACCGCGCGTGTTGAGCTTAACAAGCCTGACGGTAGCGGAATTTGAGGCATTAACGACCACATTCAAGTACCATTGGGACGAGCATTACTCGCACTACACGCTCAACGGCAAGGTGCGCAAGCGCATATCCTGCGGTCGCCAAACAGGCAAGCTGCCGCGAATTGAGGACAAGCTGCTGTTTATTTTGCCCTGCCTGAAAAATAATCCAATGCCTTCGTTGCTATAAATAACGCTTTATTTTTTCAATCTATATAATCTCTAATTTTCCGCTGTTGCAAAGTTTTTCGTTTTTGCTTTTATAGCGGTTCATCCGCCTTATTTTATCACTTTAAATTCTACACGTCGATTGAGAGCTCGACCTGCTTTTGTTTTATTAGTGGTAATAGGTTGGTTTTGGCCGTAGCCTTCTACCTCAAGGCGAGTTGGGGCTATACCTTTTCCTATAAGAAAGTTCGCTACGCTACGCGCTCTTTCTTTGGAAAGTTTGAGGTTAGCCGCTTTTTCTCCAATGTTGTCTGTGTGTCCGGAAATTTTTATGCGAATACGGGGTTGTGACTCCATCAGACGGCGGAGAGGCTCCAAGTGCACGTATGATTTGGGTGAAAGAGTTGCCTTCCCTTCGCTAAACTGAATGTCGCGGAGGAGTACTTTCATTCCCACCGCTACCGAACCTTGAGGAAAATCGGAGTAACCTTGCTTAACTAATAGCGCTTTCTCTTTAGCCTTGATGGGTGTTGTTTCTATTTGCTCTTTATCGGCAGCCTTGCGACGCGCCTTTTTTTCCTCCGGAGTTAAAATGTCGCCTTGGTAATCAATGAAGTAAATATCGTAATTTCCCGGCTCATCAGGTCTTTCAACAGAGTAATAGGCATGTTTGGGGTTGTCAAAAACCGGATTGTAGTAAAGATCATCGTTGGGCGTGTTGATAGGGTAGCCCAAGTGCAGCGGCTTGCTCCACTCCCCAATCGCATCAATGTAAGTAGAGCGGTAGATATCGCACCGTCCTACCCCTTCATAGCCGTCGGAGGCGAAAAAAATTGTTTTCCCGTCGGGGAGGACGGAAACCGAAAGCTCATGGCCGACAGTATTAATGTGCGCTCCCAAGTTGACCATTGCGCCCCATTCGCCCGTGGACTTGTCGCGACGGATGCTCCAAATATCGTAACCTCCGTACCCGCCATTAACCTTGCCATCGTCGGTGCATAGGTAGATAGTTTGACGGTCGACCGTCATTGCCAAAGAGGATACGTGGAATCGCTTGTCAATGTTCAAGTTCAACGCCTTGGCAAGGGAAACAGGACTCACTTCGTGCGCCATGTGGTCGAGGTTTTGCACAAAAATATCGTTAGTGCCTCTAAAAATGAACATGTCTCTACCGTCGGGGGAAATACCCAAAACACCTTGATGTAGCTGCACATGTTCCAGTTCTGGCACCACGCTTGCAACTCCCCACGGCGATACCGTACCGCTGCGGTGAGCCACGCACACGTTATCACGCATTTCGCTCGGCTCGCCTTTGCCTTTTCTCTTTAATGTGCTGACGGCGGGGCGGGGAGAGGTAAAGTAGAGCGTTTGCTCGTTATTCAGCGCAAAAGCGCCGACGTTGGAGTAGCGTGCGTCATTAATGGTAATGCCGAGCTTGGTTACGGTAACCGGCTCGGGTTGGGATTGCTTTTGAAGCCCAAACTCGCACTCCGCTATTCTACGCTGCACCAATGAGTCGTAGCGGCTCCCGTTTTTGTTGTTCTGCAGCGCCTCGCGGTACTCTTTCAGCGCCTTGCTATACAACCCGGCACGGTGGTAGTTGCGCGCCGATTTGTAGCGGACGTCTTGAATAGCGCTGACCTGAACCCCTGCCGGATCTTGGGCTTGAGGCTGAGGCTCGCCAAAAGATTTATAAGGTTGGCTACTTAAAAGAAGTAGCAAAAAAAATACTGTTGTAAAAATAGAATATCTCATAACACTATAATACTTAAAGGGTGAAAAATACTTGAAATACGCTTTAAATGACAGCGCTGAACTTTCTTAAGTACAGACTTTCCGAACTCTATGTATTGGCTAATGACACAAAGCCTCACTGCAACCATAACTTTAAAAGGAATATATTTAGAGTTGCACTTCCTCCCAATCTGTCAACAAAACAAGCATATTGTCAATTTCCGAATGTAATGTATTCGAATTAATAATTAAAAAAATGATAGCAAAGGTAAGCCTTTTCCATATACCACAAAAAAGCAATAACGCAATTTAACCTTTACAAGATTTGCAGACACTACTGACCGACAAACTTGGAAATTTGCCGATTTTTATTTATTATCATATTGATTTTTAGCCGTTTGATTTTTCATTTCAAAAGCCCACCTCCCCCCTAAAAAAGAGCCAACGGTATGGCAGCAGGACTTTTGTTTTTGCTCATTGTCCGCTTGGCATACGCCCGCCGTCCTTCGGTTACTACCCAGCTCAAACCCAAATGGCTTATCAAATGGATGCGTATCAACGCCGCTACGGTTGAAAATGCTTTCTTCGTGCGGGTAAAACAACGGATTACGGTCAGCAGTAAATGGGCTATCAAGGTACACCATACCTGCGTTTTTATCCCGTTTTCGGTATCCGAGTAGAAAAAATGCAGCTGGAAGTTCTGCTTCAGCTTCTTGAAAACAAGCTCTATCGTCCATCGGTA
>JAITAP010000262.1 GCA_031284065.1 Prevotellaceae bacterium | reverse complement strand
AAACGCGCCGATGTAGGCTACCTTTTCGAAGCCGGAGGCTACTTTGGCGTTTGTCCATGCTGCGCCTGTTGCCAGCGGGCTGCCGCTTTGCGGGAAAGCCAGCGGAGCGGCGAGGGACGGGGTGGCGGTAAGCTGTAAGTCGCTAATGGCGGCGAAAAGGCGGTTGCCCAGTTCTGCGGTTCTAAAGTAGCCGGGCGTAAATGATGTGTCGCCATCGCTATACACCGTGTTGTCCGTCCAGTACTGCTTGTCCTGAAAAGGCTTTACCGTGCCGGCAATAACGCAGCTTGCCACGTTGAGGTCGCCGTTCGTAGCCCCGCTTTGGGTGGCGCTGCCTTTGTCGTTCTCAATGATGAGCCCGATGGGGAAAGCGGCCACGAGCGAGTTGAAGATGCTCAGCTGCGTGTTGCGGCGCAGGTGCAGGCCTGCCTGAAAGCGTGCGTCAGTGCCTGTGCTGCCGTGAACTTTAGCGTTGTCCTCGTAGCTTGCCGGATTGGCAACGGGGCCAAAGAGGCTTACGTTGGCAAACACGGCGCTTGTGTAAGGAGAAACAGCGGAGCCACTGGCGTTGTTGTCCGACTCAAAGCCGTTGGAGGCCGACTTGTCGCCGGTTTCCGGGTCGCGCACAGCCAACGCAAACTGCACTTTTCCGCAAAAACCGTTGTCGGTGTCAAAATCGTCATCCCAGCCGCGAAAGGCAATCAGGTGCGTGGCGTTGACCGTTCCGCCAAACCACTCAAAGGAGTCGTCGCCGGAGTGGGACACCTGCACGTGGTCGATTTTTGTACCCGAACCTACCGAGCCTAAGGTAATGCCGTTGATTTCGTTGTCCTGCGAATACTCAATGCCGGCAAACTCAACGCGCACGTAGCTCAGCTCGCCCGAGTTGTCGGCAGCGTTGTTGCCGCCATGCTTTGAGCGAACACCGCCCTCGATGGTTTGCTCACTCTTGTTGTTGCTCGCCTTGCCCAGCAGGATAATACCGCCCCAGTCGCCCGGCCTGCGGCTACCCTTTGCCTGAGCGGAGGTGAACACGATGGGCTTTTCCTTTGTTCCTTTGGCGATGAGCTTGCCGCCGCGCTCCACAATCAGCGTGCCCTTGCTCTCCTTGTCGCCCTTAATAATAACGCCCGACTCAATGGTGAGCGTTGCTCCATCCACCACGTAAACAAAGCCCTTCAGGTTGTAGGTGTTGGGGTACGTTAGGGTTTCATTTTCCTTGATTTCGTACCCGTTTGACCCGTCGCCGAGATTGAGCGTTTCGCCTTTGGGCGCTTCGTCGTTGTTTTTGTCGTCGTCGCTGTTGCAGCGTGTGCACAGCAGGGCGGCGCTGACAAAGAGTGCGCTACCCATCATAATCATGTTTGCTTTCATGCTTGTTTTGGTTGTTGTTTTCATTTTTGTTGTTTTTGTTGATTAATTGAGAATTAGAAATTAAGAATGTGAATTGGAAATTAGAGCTATAAAATGGCTCGACGTTAGTAATTTTCAGCTGTACCTGATTTTCCACCTTACTCCGATGGAGAAATGCTGCCCCGGGTTGTAGCTTCGCGTGGTTTGCTCGCGCTTGTGCTCCGCTCCGTCTTCGCTCCGGAAGACAGGGAATTGCTTGTACACCACATTTTCCGACAGAATATCCGTTAGCGAGCAGCGGAGCTCAAGGTTTTTGCCAATGGCTTTGCTTACCGAAAAATCGAGCGAATTGCGCGGCATTTCGTAGGTGTTGGGGATGTGGGAGTTTACGTCGTTGTTGTCGGCGCTGTTGAATTTTCCCAGCCCCACAATTCTTTCCCCAATGCGGTTGTAGAGCAGCGAGGCGTTAAGCCCGCGCTTCTGTAGCTTGTAGTACAGCCCCGCGTTAATCACGTAGGGCGATTGCCCCTGCATGGGGCGGTCAGGCTCCGTAACCACCTCGCCCGGAACAAAGTGCACGCGGCTCTCAATGAACGCGGCGTTGAGCGCAAGCGAAAGGTCAGGTATCCCTACAAAGTCCAGCGTTTTCTGCACGTCGAGCTCTACGCCGAAGCTTTCCGCCGCTTTAGCGTTTTCGTAGCTGTAGCGGAGCGAGCCGCCCATGTCGATAAACGTCCACTCGATGGGGTTGGTAAAATGCTTGTAGAATACGCCGAAGCTCACGGTTTCGCCCCTGCCGGGGTACAGCTCGTAGCGCAGGTCGAAGTTGTGTATGGAGGCGGTTTTGAGGTTTTCGTTGCCGCCGATTTCGCTGAACAGGTCAAAGTCGAAGTAAACGGCGGGCGACATTTCGCGCACCTCCGGACGGTTGAGCGACCGCCCGTAGGCTGCCCGCAGCTGCTGCATTTCGGTGAGCCGAAAGGTGAGGTTTACGGAGGGCAGCAGGTCAAAATCGGTGGTGGTTTTTGTGCTGAGCAGGGTTATTGTCGGCGCGTCGGCGCGGTCGCAGGACAGCTCGGTGAGGCGTCGCTCCGCCCTCACGCCTGCGTAGATGGTCAGCCGTCCCAGCGGCGCGTCAACGGCGGCGTAGCCTGCCGCGTGCTGCACACGCGCGGAGTACGCGCTGGTTTCGATGGCTCGCTCCTCAACGTACACCTTATCCGCGCTGAGGTACTCGCTGGAGAGCATCTCCTCCACCGGCAGGTAGAGGTAGGCGTTGCTCCTGAAAGCGTAGTCGAGGTTTTCGTAGCGGTACGTGAACTCTCGCGGCGCGTAGCTTCGCGCATGGTACTCGCCGTAAGCGCCTGCCTTGATAACGGGACGCTGCTCGCCGCTAAAGGCGTACTTGTAGTTCAGCGCTACCGAAACGTTGTTGTCGGATAAATCCTGAAAGTACCGGCTCACGTTGTCGTTGCCGACGGCAGCCGGCGGAGCGTCGTCAAAGCTGCCTGTTCCCACCTGATTGGTTACAATGCGGCGGTCGGGCTCGTCCTTGCGGGCGTAGGAGTATCCCGCATCCCACGCGAGCGTTTGGCTGGGCGTGAGGTCGTGCATCCCCGACAGCTGCCCGTTGTAGGTGAGGCGCGAGGTGTACTGCATTTCGGTTTGCTCGCGGTAGTAGGGGCTGCTCATATCCTTAACTCCGCTGCGCTCCGTCAGGCGGTTGCGCCCAAGGATGTTCAGCAAATTCTTAAATTCGAGGCGGTGGGACGGGTTGAGCGCAAGCGACCAGCTGTGCAGCACGCCCACGCGGGCGTCGTTGGAGTAGCGGTTGTCGCGGTAGTTGTCGAGGTAGATAGGCTTGTCGGCGGCGGCGTTGTAGATACCGTAGCGAGCGTTGGTCATGCCGCCGATGGAGGAAAACGTGTTGCTGTAGCTCACCGCCGTGATAACGCCCGCCTCCCTGCCGCCCGGCGCCTCCATGCGCTGCGCAACCGTTAGCGATAGCCGTTGGTCGGGTAGGGGCGTGATGGTTTTGATGCGCCAGTCGCCGTTGAAGCCCTCCCGCGAGAAGCGGGTAACGCCGTCGGGGTCGCTTTCGGGCTTGGGAAAATACTTGGGGAAATCCTTCGGCAGGGTGCGCTTGCTGTCGAAGCCAAGAAAATCGGCGCTGCCGCCCGGGTTCATCCGGAAGCTCCGCCCGGCCGTATTCACGTTGAAGCCCGTGTTGTAGCTGACCTCCACAAGATTTTCGTCGGGGATGCTCTTGGAGGTGATTTTCACAAATCCCCCCGAAAAGTCGGCGGGAATTTCGGGCGAGGGCGACTTGTACACCACCAAATTGTCTATCTGGCTGCTGGGGACAAGGTCAAAGGGGAATGAGCGGCTGTCGGTTTCGGTGCTTGGCGCCGACAGCCCGTTAATCCATGCGTTGTTGTAGCGCTGCGACAGCCCCCGCACAATGATGAGCCGCTCGTTGATGATGCTCACGCCCGGTATTCGCCGTATCACCTCTGCGGCAACCCTGTCGGGGCCTTTGGCGATTTGCGCCCCCGACATTCCGCTTGCCACCTGCGGCATTGACTTTATGCTTTGCACCATGCCGATTTCCGCGCTGCGGCGCGCCGTGCCCTTCACCACCACTTCGTCCAGCTTGAGCGCCTCGTCCTCCATGCCGATGCTCAGGCGCGTAACGTCGTCCTTCAGGCGATACTCTGCCTCCACCGTTTTGTAGGACATGCAGCGAATTTGTAGCGTGCAGGCGTCCTTGTCGAGATTTTCGATGAGAAAGCGCCCGTCAACGCCCGTCATGGCGCTCCGGCTTGTGCCTTTGACCAGAACCGCTGCGCCGACAACCGGCTCCTGCGTTTTTGCGCTGTGCACAAATCCCTCAACTTTCTTTTTGTTGTTGGACGCTCCGCCTGCGTAGAGGGGGCAAAAAACCGGGCATAGCAGCACGGCGATAACGAATATTGACCTAAAGTTGTTCATGTAGTAGCAAAAAATTTTTTTTTGTTTTACGCCGCAAAGGTATGGGCGCAATGCTACCCTGCGATTACAGAAATGTGAATGTTGCGCTACGGGAAGGATACGGTTTAGCTACGCATGAAAAAACGGAGCGGTGTTGCGCCGCAGCGCTGCAAAGCGACGGCAACGCTTTCCGGCAAAAAGGCTTGCTGAAAGGGTGAACGTTTTATCTTCGGCGGAGGTTTTGCCGTTCTACAGGGACAAAAATTTTGAGAAATATTTTGCACTTCTACCGAAAAGAGCTATCTTTGCAGCCCGTTACCCGTTGGGGCGCATAAAACGTTGACGGCTAACGATGGGGCGTTTAATTCGCTTCCCTGCCATGCTCCGCCGGTTGTGAGGAATGATTAAGGGAAGTTTTGGTCTAATTTTGGTCGGATGTGTAGCCGGAAGTTGCGTTTGACCTCAATCAAAAAAAATCATCAAAATGAAAAGGACTTTTCAACCTTCAGTGCGCAAGCGTAGGAACAAGCACGGCTTTAGAGAAAGGATGTCAACCGCTAACGGACGTCGCGTGCTGGCTGCACGTCGCGCCCGCGGCCGCAAAAAGCTCACCGTTTCCGACGAGCCCAAGTACGGCAAGTAGGCGGCAGCGGCAGGCTTGCGTAAAACATCAATAGCCACGAACGTACGGAAGCAACAACAACGTTGCGGCTTTCGTACATTCGTGGCTATCGAACTTTAGGGGCGCACTCGCGACGAAATTTACTCCGTCAGCTTGCTTTCTTCCCTTTTGGCTAAAAAAAAGTAGTACGCAACCCAGCCTATGCCCAGAAACAAGGGGGGGAAAAACAACAGCCCCCATCCTTCTCCTATCAGCAGAGCAATAGTACCGCCCAAGCCGAGGCTTAGCAAAACAATACCCCACCTAAGGTATTTAGCCGGGTCGAATTTTTGTTTGGGTTCGGACAAAGCCCCTTTTTCGATGCGCTTCTCAATTATAGCCATGCGCTCTTTGTGCCAAATTTTTAGCGCCTGCCGTAGAATAGCGAAAGATAGCGCGGCAATTGTACATACTATGACGATGGGAGTTAGGTTGTGTAGAAACATTCGTAGAAGCTCATTAATTTCGACATTATCCCATGCTCCGCGCGAGGCGGCAGATTGTACCACGTAAATGGTATCGTGTAAAATTTCTTGTTCCATGATAAATAATTTTTTAAGGTTTGCTCTTTTGACGCAACGCCACAAGAAAGGTTACAAAAGCCCGAAAAAATGGCTAAATCTTTTTTTGCGGCTTCACGCAAAAGACATGCGTTAAGCCGCACAGAATAGCTGTGATTTACGTAAGAAGAGTAAGTCCGCTCGGGCTAACTATTCAGAATAGCGCGAACTCGCTCCTCCGACAAGCCGGTAAGCTGGGCAATCTGCTCGCTACTCAGATGAAATTCGTTGTAGTAGATTTTGACATTTCTGATTCGCT
>JAITAP010000256.1 GCA_031284065.1 Prevotellaceae bacterium | reverse complement strand
GCAATCATAGCGATGAATTAAAAAATTACGAATTTGGGCTGCGCAGGCGCATAATCGCGCGCCTCTTTGCAGCCGCTGCCCAGTAACAAGCTGTCAAAAGTAGCAAAAAAGTTGAAAAGTGAAAAATTAGCTACCCGCAATTTATTCGTAATTTATTAACGCGCGAGGCGGGGAATGAATAATGAACAATGAATAACGAACAATGAACAATGAATAATGAACAATGAATAATGAACGTTGACCTGCGGTTATGAAAAATCTGCCTTTCAGGCAGGGGGGCGGTTCGCGAACCGCCTGTACTGTCCACGAGCTACACAGCATATTAATCCCCTGCGGGGAATTGGGAAAGGTGATGGTAGCCATTTTCTATTGCTATTATTTCCTACGGGGAACCCCGTATCATTCGTGGACAAAAATCCGTGTAATCCGTGTAATCCGTGGACAAAGCGCAATCCGGTTGTCCCGTTCATTGGTGCTCTTTTCGCAGCAAATCGTTCACCGTTTTTACGGGGTTGAAGGTGGAGAGGGGGACTTCCACCAGCGCCGTAGTCCAATCGCTCATGGCGCCGTTCCACAGGCCGGGCAGCTCCTGCGCCTTTAGCGCCCGGCCGTCCTTGCTCTTTGACGAAATAAAGCCGGTGGCGGGGTCGCGAAATTTTTTCAGGTCAAACTTGTTGCCCTTGTAGTCGGTAAACGAGCAAACCATGTCAACGGGGTTGAAGTGCGTGGCGCTGTCGAAGATGGCTTTGGTTTCCGGGTTGCTCAGGTCGAGCTGGGAGCTTTCGGCAATTTGCAGCGAAGCCGAGCCGTCGGGGTTGACGGCAACGAAAGGCCCGCCGCCGGGCTCGCCAACGTTTTTCACCATGCCGCACACGCGAATGGGGCGATGCAGCTTGGCGCGTAGAAAGGCAAGCCGGTTGCTCTCCCATCCTTTGGGGAAAGCAAGCGAGAACTCATTTTCAAAAAACGCCTGAATTTCCGTTAGCAACTCCTCGCTTGGGTGCGCGTCGAGCGCGTTGAGGTAGCCGAATATCCTGCCGCGCAGCCGGAGCAGCAAGCCCGCGAGTGCTTTCTTGTAGCGCACCGTATCGGGCTTGTAGCGGTCGGGCGCAACGTTGTCGATGTTTTTTACAAACACCACGTCGGCGAGCTGCTCGTTCAGGTTTTCGATGAGCGCGCCGTGCCCGCCGGGGCGCAGCAACATGCTGCCGTCTGCGTTGCGGAACGGCTCGTTGTTGCCGTCCACCGCAATGGTATCCGTGCTTTTTTTCTGCTCCGAAAAGGAAATATCGTAGCGCACGCCGTACTCTTTTTCGCAGGCGGTCTTTACCTCGCGCACCAGCGTCTCAAACGGCGCGCGGTGCTCCGGCGACACCGTGAAGTGCAGCCGCGCCGTGCCGCGCTTATCCTTTGCGTAGAGCGCCGCCTCCACCAGATGCTCCTCCGCAGCCGTGCGCGCGCCGCCTGGGTAGCGGTGGAACTTGAGCAAGCCCTTGGGCAGCGCGCCGTAGCCCATGCCGCCTTCGCTCAGGAGCGTTTGCAGGATTGCCTGCTGCGTTTTTTTGCTGTCGAGGCTGTCGCACGAAATATTTTGCTTTGCAAGCCGCGCTTTCAGCTCGTCGTAGAACGCAAAATCCGTCAGCCGGTCAAAAAACTCCCGGACGGGCTTCATCGCCTTGCCTTCGTAGTCCGGCTCGTCGCCCCGCGCCAGCGCCTCCTCCGCCTCAAACAGCGCCTTGAACATGCGCGACGCCGCCCCCGACGCAGGCGTAAACTTGAGGAGCGTCCCGTCGAAGCTGTCGAACGTTGCCGCCAAGTCGTCCGCCTCCTTTGCGTCGAGCTGCCGGATACCCTTGCGCGGGGTGGCAGGGCGTATGACCCGTAAAAACGGAAACCCTTTTTTGAAATTCTCTACCTGCTGCTCGGCGTCGCTCTGCGAAATGCCTATGGCTTGCAGCTGTGCCGTGTCTTTGTCGGAAAACATGGTTGTTTTTAGTGATTAGTGGTTAATTACCGGAAAAATGGATTTGCAAATGTACAATTTATTCGGGTGTAATTCAAATAGCCGCTGTTGTTTTCCTCCTCGCCCCGCCGTCATTCTGAGCGCAGCAAAGAATGACGCGCAGGTAGCGGCAAGCGTCCCGCAGGGCTAAAAATGGTAGTGGATAACGAGCATACCCACAGAGCCGATGTTTACGTCAAAGGTATTTTCGTTGTCGGCGGGGTCAAAGCTGCTGGGGTTGCGGTAGTCGGTGTAGAAAAAGTTGAGGCTCATTTCCGTCGAAACGGAGAACCGGCTTACCGGGAAGTAGCTGAAGCCAATCAGCGGATGCAGCCCGCAGCGGATTGCCTTATTCGGCTGAAAGTTGTTAGCCCGGTACGAAAATGAGGCGTCCGCGCCAAAGTGCAATTTCCATTGGTTAGAGGCAATGGGGAGGCCGCGCTCATAGCCCGCCCTGAGGCCAATTCCCTTATACCCGTCTTTTGACGTGCTCCAATCCAAGTTTAGGCCGCTTCTGAGGACATGCTTTTCCGAAAGGTGTAGCTTATAGTTTATCAGGTAGGACTCGTTCTTTTTGGACAAAAAGGTGAGGATATTTGCAACGTCAATTCCTATGTCGTTCCTGTAGCTATCCGTAAGCGCCGGACTCTCTTGCGCAATAGCCACAATAGCTTGCAATGTCGCTATTGTGGCTATGATGAGCTTTTGATATTTCAAAACGGCTTACTTTTTAAGTATATTTTCAATATCATTAACAAAGCTGTCGTAGTAAATGGAGGTGTTTTCTTCCGTGTCGTCTTTGTAGTAGATAAACAAGTACTGGTCACCGCCCACATCATTTACTTTTAGCGTTCCTATCTTTTGGTTATGGTAGCTAACCTCAAAGTTTATGCTGCTGTTAATGTCTGTTGTGCTTGGCCGATTGATCTTGTTCAGCGTTTGCAGGTCAACTGTTCCGGTAATGGTCATCGCCGACTGGGTAACGGTAAACTTCAGGCTGTTGACTTTGCAGTCATCAAAATCCGTGTAGCTGTCGATGCCGTTGGATAGCGCCGCTTCGCAGGCAACCGACAGGTTGTTGTCGCCGCTCGTTTCGTCGGTAATGGATACCGCCGCGCTGTACTTGGACTCCGATTTTTGCTCCAGGGAGGCTTCTACCTTAATGGGCTTGGCGTATATGCTGGCGTTTGCTTTCTTCGGGATGCCGTAATTGGTGTAGTCAGCCGTAACATCTGCGGAAGCCAGCTTTGCGCCGTCTTTTGAGAAGTAGGCGCTTGCCTTTGTCGGCAGGTAGGTTGTTTTTCCTTCGATGTCGCAGGCTTTGTCCACG
>JAITAP010000209.1 GCA_031284065.1 Prevotellaceae bacterium | reverse complement strand
CCATTTTTGCCATATAGCGGCAACAAGGGTTTGGCGCTAAGGTGGGAGATTGGCTACGCCGAGCTCCGCTTCGCTCCGGTTCCTCGCTCCGCTCGGAATGACGGCGGGAGGGGACGGCGGCGGAACGGCGGCATGGGCGGAACGGCGCGACGGCGGTGGGGCGTTTGCGGGGTGGAGATAAACCTCATTTCCACCTCATTTTCCTAACAAAACAACCTCAGTAGCAATGGCATGCAAATTTCTCCCACAACCTCATTACCTCATTACAAAGCGATTGAATGAGGTAATGAGGTTTGGGGTGTACCATGCTGCCTCCTGCTACTGAGGTTGTTTTGTTGTTTGAATTAGGTGAAAATGAGGTTGTTACGGCGACGCGGGATGACGATGGCGCGGCGCGACGCGACAACGGGACGGAACGACGCGGGGCGGCGGCGGCGTTAAACGCCATCCCGTTAGGGATGAATCGCTCGGTAGAAATAGCAAATGCCCCCATGCGAAATTCAAAATTTTCTTTGAGGTGGAAATGGGGTTTCACGCAATTATTTCTTGTGCACGTGCACTCCTCTTTGAAAATCAATAAAAAATAGTTACTTTTGCGCTTCGTTTGAATTTTTGGAGGGACAACCATGCAAACGTAAGGGAAACGCAAAGCCGAGAATGTCTTTGAAATGCCCCCGATACCGGAAACTCAATTTTATCTAACTTTAAATTACATTAAAAATGGCGCAAGAAAAAAAGTTTGTTACCTGCGATGGTAACTATGCCGCGGCGCACGTGGCGTATATGTTCAGCGAAGTGGCGGCTATCTACCCTATCACCCCGTCGTCAACTATGGCGGAGTACGTGGACGAGTGGGCTGCCTTTGGCAAAAAAAACCTCTTTGGCGAAACCGTTAAGGTAACCGAAATGCAGAGCGAAGCGGGCGCGGCGGGCGCAGTTCACGGCTCGCTGCAAGCCGGCGCGCTCACCACCACCTTTACCGCCTCGCAGGGGCTGCTGCTCATGATTCCCAACATGTACAAGATTGCCGGAGAGCTGCTGCCCTGCGTTTTCCACGTATCGGCGCGTTCGCTCGCCATGAACGCCCTCTCCATCTTTGGCGACCACAGCGACGTGATGGCTACCCGTCAAACGGGCTTTGCGATGCTCGCCGCAGGCAGCGTGCAGGAGGTAATGGACTTGGCGGCGGTGGCGCACCTCGCGGCCATCAAGGGGCGCGTGCCCTTTGTGAGCTTCTTCGACGGCTTCCGCACCTCGCACGAAATTCAGAAGATTGAGGCCATCGACGGCGAGGACCTCCGCAGCCTGATAGACGGGGAGGCGCTTGCCGACTTCCGCCGCCGCGCGCTCAACCCCTACGCCCCCGTAACGCGCGGCACGGCGCAAAACGGCGACGTGTACTTCCAAGCCCGCGAGTCGAGCAACCGCTACTACAGCGCAACGCCCGACATTGTGGCGGGCTACATGAAAGAAATCAGCCGGATAACCGGGCGCGACTACAAGCCGTTCAACTACTACGGCGCAGCCGACGCAGAGCACGTGATAATTGCCATTGGGTCGGTTTGCGATACCATTAAGGAAACCATTGACTACCTCAACGCCGGCGGGAAAAAGTACGGCGCAATCTTCGTTCACCTCTACCGCCCGTTCTCGGCAAAGCATTTTCTTGAGGCGTTGCCCAAGAGCGTTAAGCGCATAGCTGTGCTCGACCGCACCAAAGAGCCGGGCGCAGGCGGAGAGCCGCTGCTCCTCGACGTAAAGGATGCGCTCTACGGCCGTCCCAACGCGCCGCTGGTGGTGGGCGGACGGTACGGGCTTTCGTCAAAGGATACCACGCCCGCAATGATTATTTCGGTGTACGAAAATCTGGCGCTGAGCGAGCCAAAAAATCGCTTCACGCTCGGCATTGTGGACGACGTAACATTTCTTTCGCTTCCGCAAAAGGAGGAAATCAGCCTCGGCAAAACCGGCACTTTTGAGGCCAAGTTCTACGGGCTTGGCTCGGACGGAACGGTGGGAGCCAACAAGAATACCATCAAAATCATCGGCGAAACCACGCCAAAGTACTGTCAGGCGTACTTTGCCTACGACTCCAAGAAGTCCGGCGGCTTCACCTGCTCGCACCTGCGCTTTGGCGACAGCCCCATCAACTCGCCCTACCTTGTGAACACGCCCGACTTTGTGGCGTGCCACGTACCCTCGTACCTTACCAAGTACGACATCCTGCGCGGCATTAAGCAAGGCGGAACATTCCTGCTCAACAGCCTGTGGGACGCAGAGGAAACCAAAAAGCGACTGCCCGACTTCGTCAAAAAAACGCTGGCGGAGAAAAAAATCGCCTTCTACATCATGAACGCCACAAAAATTGCGGAGGAAATAGGGCTGGGCAACCGCACCAACACTATCCTGCAATCGGCGTTCTTCAAAATTTCCGGCGTAATTCCCTACGAAAAGGCGGTAGAGCAAATGAAAAAGGCCATCGTGAAGAGCTACGGCAAGAAAGGCGAGGACGTGGTGAACAAAAACTACGCGGCCGTTGACCGCGGCGGCGAGGTCATCAGGGTAGAGACGCCCGCCGAGTGGGCGTCGCTGGGCGGAAAGTTTGAGCCGGAAACGGCAAAGCGTCCCGCCCCCGATTTTGTGAAAAAAATAGCCGACGTGGTGAACGCGCAAATTGGCGACGACCTCCCCGTGAGCGCCTTCATCGGGCAGGAGGACGGAACTATCCCCTGCGGTACCGCCGCCTACGAAAAGCGGGGCATTGCGGTGCACGTGCCGGAGTGGGTTGCCGAAAACTGTATCCAGTGTAACCAGTGCGCTTACGTTTGCCCCCACGCCGCCATCCGCCCCTTCCTGCTCACCGACGCGGAGCAGGCCGCCGCCCCCGCCGGAGGGCTGAAAACGATTAAGGGCAACGGCGCTTTCAAGGAGTACAACTTCCGCATCCAGCTCACGCCGCTCGACTGCACGGGCTGCTCCAACTGTACCGAAGTCTGCCCCGGCACGAAGGGGAACAAGGCGCTGGTGATGAAGTCGCTCGAAAGCCAGCTGCCGGAGCAGGCGCGCTACGACTACCTGCACAGCAAGGTGGGCTACAAGGATACGGTGGGCAACAAGCTCCAGAACATGAAGAACAGCCAGTTTGCGCAGCCGCTCTTTGAGTTTTCCGGCGCATGTATGGGCTGCGGCGAAACGCCCTACGTCAAAGCCATCACGCAGCTCTTTGGCGACCGCATGATGATTGCCAACGCCACCGGCTGCTCGTCCATCTACGGCGGCTCGTACCCCGCATCGCCCTACACCGTTAACCACAACGGCTGCGGCCCCGCGTGGGCAAACTCCCTGTTTGAGGACAACGCCGAGTTTGGGCTGGGCATGGTAATGGGCGTGGAGAAGCTGCGCGACCGCATAGAGCGGCTTATGCGTGAAGTGATTGAAGTTACCGCACCCAGCAATACCGAATCGGGACGCGCCGGACGTTTGCCCGAAGAAGTAAAAAATCTTTTTGAAGCATGGATTGCCAACCGCAACGATTCTGCAAAAACGAAGGAGTTAGCCGACACTTTAACGCCAATTCTCAAAGAATATGCCGCCGCAACGCCCAATTGCGAACAGGGGCAGCAGCTTGCGGACTTGACGCAGTACATTGTGAAGCGGTCGCAGTGGATTATCGGCGGCGACGGCTGGGCATACGACATTGGCTACGGCGGGCTTGACCACGTGCTTGCCAGCGGCGACAACGTCAACGTGATAGTGCTCGACACGGAGGTTTACTCCAACACCGGCGGACAGTCCTCAAAGTCAACGCCTGCGGGAGCGGTAGCAAAGTTTGCCACCTCCGGCAAGCGCGTCCGCAAAAAAGACCTCGGCATGATGGCCATAAGCTACGGCTACGTTTACGTGGCGCAGGTTGCCATGGGCGCAAGCAACAACCAGTACTTTACCGTGCTGAAGGAGGCGGAAGCCTACAACGGGCCTTCGCTCATCATTGCCTACGCGCCCTGCATCAACCACGGGCTAAAGGGCGGAATGCTGAACACCCAGCGCGAGGAAAAGCTTGCGGTGGAGTGCGGCTACTGGCATAGCTACCGCTACAACCCTGCGCTGGAAGCCGAAGGCAAAAACCCCTTCACGCTGGACAGCAAAGAGCCCGACTGGTCAAAGTTTCAGGATTTCCTGAAAAGCGAAGTGCGCTACTCGTCGCTCCTGAAATCGTTCCCCACAGAGGCCGCCGAGCTGTTCAAGGCAACGGAAGAAAACGCCAAGTGGAGGTACAGCCAGTACAAGCGGTTGGCCGGAATACAGTGAGAATTTGAGAATGACTTTGTTGCAACGAGAGCGCATTATAAAATTTTGAATTCTGAATTTTGAATTTTGAATTGGCTGATGCCGGGCAAACTCCGCAGGGACGACACTTGATTAACCGTAGGCTTTAGCCTACGGTTACGGCATGAACGCCATCCCCAAGCCCCGCAGGGACGACACTTCCGGAGACCTCACCCCCGACCCCTCTCCAAAGGAGAGGGGAGGCTTGCGCCGAATATCGTGTCCCTGCTCCCCTCTCCTTTGGAGAGGGGTCGGGGGTGAGGTCTGGGAGCGAGGTGTTGCAGGTCGCTTGCGTTTTTCATTCCGTTAGGAATGAATCGCTCGGTAGAAACGGGCAATATTCTCGGCGCAACACATTCCGTTAGGAATGTGCCCATACGCGCTCGGGTGTCATTCCTACGGAATGTCGGGTTTGGTGGTAGGGGATGCTTTTTTACCGAGCGTTCCATCCCTAACGGGATGGCGCTTGAGAGTTGAGAGTTATTGCTTGCGCCGAGCAAGTAGCGATTAAAAAAGGATAACTTTTCGACCATCTCCCCCAATTTTTCCCTTAAACTCCCCGAACCTCAAAACCCCTCAAAAAAAAATTTGCTTACAGATTTATCGCGTTACGGCGTGTTTTCATTTCAATAAGTAAGCAAAATGTCTGTTTTGCAATAATTCTTTAACTAATTAATGGCAGCGTATTTTTTAGCTGATACGTTGAGATGTTTTGTAACATTATGTTGTATATTTGCAAAATCATTAAGGGAAAAAATTCGGCGGTATTGGCGCCCGTATAGCGCGGAAAAAATACCATGATTGTGGTATTTTTCTTTGGGAATTTCTT
>JAITAP010000017.1 GCA_031284065.1 Prevotellaceae bacterium | reverse complement strand
TGGCCTGGCAAGGACATTGCCAAACGAAATTACGGTCGTTTTTGACGCTACTTTTGAGTTCATGGCAAAGACATTATTCGGGCGCAAGGCTTTAAATATTGAAGATTCATGCAATGTCGTGCCCCTATTGGTTGAAGATTTGAAGAAAGTGGGAAAATATGGAAATCCAGAAAATGCAGCCATCCTGTATAATCTGGCATTGGAAGATCTGGCTAAACGTGCCGAACGCGATTCGTTAATCCAACAAAAATAAATTCAACCAATGTTTTAATGTCAGCCACGCATTGCGTTTAGGTGCGAGGGATTTTACCTCTTTATTATGGCGGGAGGAGAGAGATTATGAAAACCAACATTCGGCAAAATCGCGCCTTTTCCGGTAAAAACGTGGGGGAAATTAGGAATTACGGATAGGGGGTTGCGCCGAAAAACCTCATTTTCACCTAATTCCAACAACAAAACAACCTCAGTAGCATAGGACGCCTCTAACCTCATTACCTCATTCAATCGCTTTGTAATGAGGTAATGAGGTTGGGGGAGATGTTTGCAACGCTCTTGCTACTGAGGTTGTTTTGTTAGAGAAATGATGTGGAAATGAGGTTTTGCGGCGTAAGCTTCATTTTCTCCTGTTTTAATCGCCCCTTAACAGCTTACACGGCCATCAAGCGTAAATTTTTTGCTGCAAAAGTACAAAATCTTCAGGCTTATCGACACTGTCCGGTAAAAAACAGGTGGCGTTGCGCATATCACGCATGCTACGCAGATTTACGCAGCCGGAGAGGTGAACAAAATCTGCGCTATCTGCCTCACCTGCGCGTAAAACAGCCGCGAGCAAAATGTAAGTTGGAAAAATGTCAACAAGTAACCCGATTTTCGGGTGAAATTCCATGAAGTATTCCGTACCTTTGCCGCTGCATTTGGTTCTCCGTAGCTGCCGCGAGGCGGTGGAGATTAAAAGGGAATCCTGTGAAAGGCAGGAGCTATCCCCGTAGCTGTAAGCTTCAGAAAAAGGTTGTACATTCTTTTGCCACTGTTGGGCTTCCCAACGGGAAGGCGTACCGCCCGAAGCAAGCCAGAAGACCTGCCCAATGCAATGTGCCGGCGCTTTCGGGTGAAAAGCGGAACAGACTCCAACCCTTTGCGGGGCGACAGCTGCGTTTCTTTTCTTCTCCCCAAGCTCCATTTTGTAAAGTAGCGTAAAAAATCAAGCAAAGGATGGAACTATTCATTATCAAGCGGGACGGGAAAAGGGAAGCCTTTTCTATCAACAAAATCAAAAGCGCCATTGCGAAAGCGTTTCTATCGGTGGGCAACTTTGCCACCCAAGAAGTCATTACCAACATCTTGAGCCGAATAAGCATCGGAAACGACGCCACCGTAGAGGAAATCCAAAATCAGGTGGAGATAGCCCTTATGTCCGAGCGGTACTACGCCGTGGCCAAGTCGTACATGCTCTACCGGCAAAAGCATACCGAAGACAGGGAGGTGCGCGACAAGCTCAAGTTCCTGATGGACTACTGCGACGCCTCCAATGCGGCCTCAGGCAGCAAGTACGACGCCAACGCCAACGTGGAGAACAAGAATCTGGCTACCCTCATCGGCGAGCTGCCCAAGTCCAACTTTATCCGCCTCAACCGGCGTATGCTTACCGACCGCATTAAGGAAATGTTTGGGAAAGAATTGGCCGACCGATACATCGACTTGCTAAACAACCACTACATCTACAAAAACGACGAAACCAGCCTCGCCAACTACTGCGCCAGCATCACCATGTACCCTTGGCTCATTGGCGGAACGACCTCTATCGGGGGAAATTCAAAAGCGCCTGCCAACCTGAAATCGTTCTGCGGCGGGTTTATCAACATGGTCTTCATGGTATCGAGCATGTTGAGCGGAGCCTGCGCCACCCCCGAATTTCTTATGTACATGAACTACTTCATCGGTCTGGAGTACGGCGCGGACTACTTCTTACGCGCTGACAAGGTGGTCGATTTATCAAAAAGGCAGCGCACGCTGGACAAAGTCATCACCGATTACTTTGAGCAAATCGTATATTCCATCAACCAGCCCACCGGAGCGCGTAATTTTCAGGCCGTGTTTTGGAATATTTCGTACTACGACCGCTACTACTTTGACAGCCTGTTCGGTGAGTTCCGGTTTCCCGACGGCAACCGCCCCGACTGGGATTCGCTCAGCTGGCTGCAAAAACGGTTTATGCAGTGGTTTAACCGCGAGCGCACCCGCTCCGTGCTGACATTCCCTGTGGAGACAATGGCCTTGCTGACCGAAAACGGCGACGCCAAGGATAAGGAATACGGCGATTTTACGGCTCAAATGTACGCCGAAGGACATTCGTTCTTCACCTACATTAGCGACAACGCCGATTCGCTGAGCAGCTGCTGCCGCCTGCGCAACGAAATACAGGACAACGGATTTAGCTACACGCTCGGCGCAGGCGGCGTTTCTACCGGCTCAAAAAGCGTGCTGACCATTAACCTGAACCGCTGCATACAGCACGCCACGCGGAAAGGGCAGCACTACCAGTTTTTTCTTGAGGAAATTATCGACTTGGCGCATAAAGTCCAGCTGGCGTACAACGAAAACCTGAAGTACATGCAGGAAAAGGGCATGTTGCCGCTATTTGATGCGGGCTACATCAACCTGAAGCGGCAGTACCTCACCATCGGCGTAAACGGCCTGGTGGAAGCCGCCGAGTCGCTTGGAATAGCGATTAACGACAACCCTCAATACACCGCCTTTGTTCAGCAAATACTGGGGCTGGTGGAGCGCTACAATAAAAAGTACAGAGCCAAAGAGACGCTGTTTAACTGCGAAATGATACCGGCAGAAAATGTAGGCGTTAAACATGCCAAGTGGGACAGGCGGGACGGCTACGCCGTGAACCGCGATTGCTACAACAGCTACTTTTATATTGTGGAGGACAGCTCGCTGAATATTATCGACAAGTTCCGCCTGCACGGGAGGAGGTATATTGAGCGCCTGACGGGAGGCTCTGCGCTGCACCTTAACCTTGAAGAGCACCTGAGCCGGGCACAGTACCGCCAGCTGCTGCGCGTGGCCGCGCAGGAGGGGTGTAGCTATTTCACGTTTAACATTCCGAATACCGTCTGCAACGATTGCGGCCACATTGACAAGCGTCTCTTGAAAGAATGTCCGTCGTGCCAAAGCAAAAATCTGGATTACCTTACCCGCGTCATCGGCTACATGAAGCGCATCAGCAATTTTTCACAAAGCAGGCAGGAGGAGGCTGCGCAGCGGCACTATGCTTCGATTCGTCAGCTATAGCATCGTTTTTCAGGAAATACCGGACGAGGTAACGCTGGCCGTCAACATTTCCGGCTGCCCCCACCGCTGCAAAGGCTGCCACAGCCCATACCTCTGGGAGGACGTGGGAACGCCGCTCGACGAAAATGCGCTCTCGGGCTTGCTCAGCAAGTACGGCGATGCTATCACCTGCATTTGCTTTATGGGAGGCGACGCCAATCCGCAGCATGTGGCGGATTTGGCTGCGCTTGCACGGGCTAAGACAGGCGGTGGCATAAAAACCGGGTGGTACTCGGGTAGAAATACGCTACCCGAAAAATCTTTTGCGCAATACTTCGATTACATTAAGGTAGGCGCTTACGTGGAAAGCTTGGGCGGGTTGAGCGTTGCCGCCACCAATCA
>JAITAP010000173.1 GCA_031284065.1 Prevotellaceae bacterium | reverse complement strand
GCAACAAAGTCCTTAAGAATTGAGAATTACTGCTTGCGCCGAGCAAGCCCCGCAGAGGCTTGGGCGAACGCTCAGCCCGCAAGGGTGACGTTTCTGCCGTCCCGTTAGGGACGAAATGTTAGTAGAAAACGTATCCCCCCCACCCTACCCCGTTAGAGACGGAATAGAAAACGGGGCGGGGTGGTGGTTTGTTCTCCGGTTGCCGCCAACATGTCATCCCTAACGGGATGCAGGCAACCCCGAAATACGCTTGCGAAAGCTGAGTAACGTATAAGCCAAATGCCACGAAGCCCTCGATAGGCTTGGAGAGCCTGTAGCCCCGAAGGGGCTTAACATGAATTACCCCGTGCTGCGCTATGCTTGCACGGGGTAAAACATTCCCCTTTCAGGTTTCCGGGAGGATTTATTTTACCGGACAACGGCGTAATTTTATTGCTTTATAATAATTTGCGTAACCGCTGCGCCGGCCTTGGGGATTACTACCAGCACATAGTTTCCTGTTGCTACGCCCTCCACGTTGAGCGTGTAAGAGTTTCCGCCCGCAACCTTGTGCGACAGTATTTTTTCGCCCAGTATACTCACCAGCTCCACGCGCGCTATTTCACGGTTTATGCTAATGGTCAACAGGCTGTTCACAGGGTTGGGATACACATTCAGCCCGAATGTCTCACTTGCCACTGACGTAGCTCCGGGGTCTGTCGGGTCTGTTGGATCTGTGGGGTCTGTCGGATCTGTGGGCTCGGTGGAGGTGGAGTCGGAAGGGTCAGTGGCGCCGATTGTAATTTTTTGGACTTCAGCAAAAGCGCCACCCAGGTAAGCGCCGTTGATGGCCTGCACCGTCCATTCGTACTCACCCTCCGGCAGGTCGTACAGCTCGTACCGGGTATTGGCAAATACATTGCCCATGCGTCCGCCCACTTTGCGCCACCCGTCTTTGTCCCCGCCCATCACAGCCATTGGGTTATAGAGCCACTTGCCGGTGGTGGTGTTTTTCAGCGCGAGGTTGTAGGTAGCGCCGTATTTCCCGTTTTCGCTTTCGGGAGCATCCCATGAGAATGTAACTACCACCCCTTCGCTATTGTCAATGTTGACTCTCAAATTATCCGGAGCGGCAGGAAGAACTGAGGCTGTTGCAGATTGGTTTACCATATAGCCGGCGGCACGTCTATTCAACGATCCGCCACAAAAACCATTGAGGAGCAATTCTACCTTGTTATCGCCATTGAGGTCGGCAGAAAGCAAGCCCTGCTCCGATGCGCCCTGAAAATACGTATCGCTCAAATCACTTTTGGTAAAGGTAAATTGCGCGGGATCGTCGCCCAAAAACAGCGCAATTTCCTGCCTTGTGCCATTCCAACCACCTGAAAAGAAATCGAGCTTGCCGTCGTTATCCCAGTCCACAATCACGCTGCCGTTTGCCATACTGCCCTGGCGAGCAATTTCCTGTGCCCAGCGCGCTGTAATGGACAGTCCTTCCTGATTTCCAAAAATGCGCCACATTCGGTCGTTGTCTTCTCCCGAATTCAGGTAGCCGTCGCCGTGCAGCAGCATATCGGGGAAACCATCGCCGTTAATATCGCCCCACGAAGAAGCGCCGTTGGCTTTTTTGAAAGGAACAACTGCGCCCGAATACTGCGTAAGTACACCAAAACCATCGTTTTTGAACAAGTAGGAAAAACGCTGGGTTTGTTCGCCGGTATTTGCTGCGTTCAAGTCGGCGGCGTTAATCCAAATATCGGGGTAGCCATCGCTGTTAAAATCAATGACCGTTACTTCGGGTTCGTAGAATTTGTAATCAATCGGGCTGCCTATACTGTCGCCATACCGCTGAGTAGCTCGAATAGCATCTGCCGCTGCCGTAAAGCTGCCGTCCGGTTGCCGGAAGTAAATGATGCAGCTGCCCGCATCGTTGCCAAAGAAGTAGTAGTCAAGTAAGCCGTTGAGGTCGAAGTCGGCAAACCCGCAAGAGGTAATTCTCATTGCCGGGTTGATGGGGTACTCTGCTGCGGGCGCGAGCGTGAAAACGCCGCTGCCATCGTTGAGCGCAATGCCTGCCTTCACAGCATTGTTCAACCCCCAGCCGGCAAAAATCACGTCCAAATCGCCGTCGCCGTCAATATCGCCAAAATGGATATTACCGCCACGTCCGGCTGTAATCACGCGATCGCCGGTTTCTGCGCTAAAATTACCGGCGCCATCGTTAATCAAGACGGCGCCACCTTCAGTGTCGCCCGGGGCGTCACCACTAATAATCAAATCCAAATCGCCGTCGTTGTCAATGTCGCCGGCGGCAAAAATGCCTTTCCAAATTTCTGTTTGCAAATCCACAAACTGAGCTTGCATGCTCGTCCATGCAAGAGCGAAAGTTAATACTGTAAAAATTCGTTTCATAATACAAATAATTTAATGGTTGAAAAAAAATAAAAAATAAAAAAATTGAGCCAACGTCTATTTGAAGTAAGGGGCTGCCTTCAATGCAGAGCTCGGCACGCCGTTTGCTATTGTAGGCCATCCGTTTTCCCAAATAATTTCGTCCATCATCAGCGGGCGGCGGGTAGCGCCGTTGGGCAGCAGCGGATTGCCATTTGCGATTGCATGGTAAAGAATAAAGTATCGTCCCTTGTCATCCTTAATAATTTCACCGTTATGTCCGGGGCCTACCCATCCAACGTCTTTGCTGCCTTTGAGGAACGGTGTTCCTTCAACGCCGTCGCTAAGAATTCCTGTTCCGTCTTTTGCTTTATAGGGCCCTTTAATATTGTCGGCAACGGCTACCGATAATCGGTATTGGCTGTTCGCCCCTTCGCAGCAGTTGCCGGACGAGCCAAAGAAGTAAAATTTTGCGTCCTTTTCATAAATGTAAGTTCCCTCAAAGCCATTTCCGGCTATTTTGAATTTTTCGCCCGCAGTTGTTTTCATGTCGGCGCCCATTTCGACGCCCCAAATGCCGGCAAAGCTTCCCCAGAACAGGTACGCTTTTTTGTTGCGCCCGCTGCCCGTTTCGATGTAAAACTGGTCAATGCTGTTCCTCACGCCGATAGACTGCGTATCGAATACTTTTCCCATGTCCTCAAAAGGGCCGTATGGGTACTGCGACTTGGCGACCCCGACGCCCGGATTGCTATCGCCCCACGAGGAAAAGCTGTAGTAGAGGTAGTAAAGCCCGTCTTTTGAGCTGAGCACAATTTGTGGCGCCCATATTCCTCCGTCGCTTTTCCATGAAGGCTTCACCGAGAAAGCATCCGCTACGTATTCCCACTTCACCAGGTTTTTTGACCGAACAATAGGGGTTATCCGGGTAACTCCGGGCGCCCATTCGTTTTGAGTTCCGTAGGCGTAAAACCATTTTATTCCGGTGGTGTCTGGGGTGCGTATAAAGGATGGATCTGCCAGATCGGGCTCAAACAAAGGATTTTGATACAAAGTATCTGCCTCTGTCGGCGGATCGGTCCAAATGAGCGTTTCCTTTTTTTCATCGCTGCAAGCGCCCTGTAGTAAACATAAAAACAGCGCTAAGAAGCAAGAAGTCAATAAAATTATATTTTTCATACGTAAATAAATTATATTTTTTGAATTTTAAATTATACTACTTGTACCCCGGGTTTGGCTCCAAGCCCGGCACTAAATGTATTTCACGGTAAGGAATGGGGAAACGGTTGCTTTTACCGATTACAAAGTTTTCAAATTCAGAATCGCGGCTTTTGAGGTAAGCGATATTTTCTTCCGTTTCAAACATTCCCCAGCGCTCCAAGTCAAGCCAACGCCAGCTTTCGCCGGCCAGCTCGCAGGTGCGCTCGTGCATGATTTGGCGGCGCATTTTTTCTTTGTCGTTACCGATACCGGTAAATACTGTGGAGCTTTCCAAATTCGGTATCCCGGCGCGCGCCCGTACCCTGTTGATATATTCGTATGCCTCTGAGGTGCGGCTGAGCTCATTCAGCGCTTCGGCATACATCAGGTATATATCCGCCAAGCGTACCACGCGAATGTTGATACCGTTGTCGTCATGGCTTTCCGCCGTTTTCGTATCGTAGCAGGTGTATTTTTTCCAATATACTTTGGCGTTATTCAGCCCCCACTGCGTCCACGTTTTGCCGTAAAACAGCTCGCTTGTGCTCGACGGGTCGTAGTAAAACAGGGTGTGCTTCAGGCGTGGATCTACTTTGCCATCCGCTGTTTTTTCCTTCTCCAAATCAGCTTTAATAATGTTACTTGCCGTAGCGTCGTCGTACGAGCAGCCGCTGGCAGGCAGCCCCAGAAATTTAGCCCGTTCATGGCTCAGCTGCCCGACGCCGTTGACCGGCCCCGACATAAACTGCACTTCAAAGAGCGATTCGGCATTGTTTTCGTTAATGTCCGTAAAGTTGTCGCGGTAGCTGGGAACAAGGCTGTAAAGCGCTTGCCCGGCGCTATTTTTCATGGCAAAAATGGTATCGCACACCTCCTTCACTTTTTCCCACTGGTGAAGCTGCGCCGCTACTTTTACCAACATGCCCAGCGCCGCGCCTTTGGTAATTCGCCCCAAATCGTCAGGGTTTTCCCAGTAAGCGGGCAGGCGCTTAGCCGCTTCCTCAAAATCCCTTTGCGCCTGCAGGTAGATGTCTTCCTGCTCGTGTATTTGCGGATCGTCTTCTACGTACGAGGAGAGCGAGATAGCGCCTCTGCCGTAAACTCCTGCAACGTTGAAGTAGCCCACTCCGCGCAGAAAGTAGGCCTGCCCGGCAATCCGCGTCCGCAATTCTTCGCTGCTCATGCTCACCAGCGGGGCGTTGTCCAACACCTGATTTGCCCAGAAAATGCCTTTGTACAAGTCCAGCCAAGTGTACAGGACGGCTTCGGCGCCGTCGTCGTTTACCGTGTTGAAGTTGGAGTAGGAAATGAAGGTAGCATTGGGCGAAGTTGAGTAGCCTTCATCGGACCGCGATACGTACAGTATGTGCAACCAGCGGCGGTACTCGCCGTTAAATCGCAAAGGGCGATACGCGGCATTGATACCGTCTATCAAATCTTGCTCCGTATCCCAGAATGTGGTGGTATCCTGAGCGTTTGGGTTGGTTAAGTCTAGCAAATCGTCGCACGACAAAATCGCAGCCAACAAAACCATACACCATAGAATTTTTTTATTTTTCATGCTACAACGTGTTTTTTGTTAATAATCAGAACCCTATTTGCAAACCGAAAGTAACCGTCCGTACCGGCGGAAAGTGCCCGTCGTCATAACCCTTCCCGAACACTCCGCCGCCTGATATTTCGGGGTCAAAGCCGGAGTAGCCGGTGAGCGTGAGCAAATTTTGCGCGCCCGCGTAGATGCGAAGCTTTTCGATAACGTGCGTTTTCTTTAGTAAGGCTGGCGACAGCGTATAGCCCAGCTGAGCGTTTTTCAGCCGTATGTAGTCTCCCCGCTCTATCCAGCGGTCGCTATAGCCGATTGTATTGTCGGTTGGCCCCATGTAGGGGCGCGGCGTTGTGGTCGAAGCGCCTTCGCCCGTCCAAGGTTTCAGATCTTTTGGCAGGTTGGCAGTTTCGTCCATTCGCTCCATCCAGAATTTTACATTGTTGTAAACCATATTTCCGTAAACGCCAAAGAAAAACAAGTTGAGGTCAAAACCTTTGTATTCGCAGGAGAAGCTCACGCCCCCTTCCAGCTTCGGGAGCGGGCTGCCTATATATTCGCGGTCTTCTTCGGAAATAACGCCGTCAGGATTTATATCCTTATAGCGAATGTCGCCCGGCGCGGCGTTCGGTTGAATCAAAACAGCCTCTTCCTCGCCTGTGGCGCTATTGACCCGGATGACGGAATGGGCATATACTTCGTTCCAATTTTGGAAAATTCCATCGGTGCGGAGTACATAAAATTCGCCGATAGACCGCCCTACTTCTGTTGCGCTGCTGCCGCTAATGCCGGCGAAATAAATTTGATCTCGCGCCAATCCGGTTACCTTATTCCGAACGCCGGATACGTTGGCCGAAACATCGTACTTGAAAGGATGGCTTCTGTCTCGGAACCCCAATAACGCTTCTACCCCCTTGTTGTTCATTGAGCCGTAGTTAGACCAAGGCGATTCGTCGGTACCGCTAATCCACGCAAGCGATTTTTCTTGAAGCAAATTATTCAGGCGAGCGTCGAAGTACTCAACAGTGCCGTACAGGTGTTGGTTGAGAAGCACAAAGTCAATCCCCACGTTGAAAGTCGTTTTTTCTTCCCACCTTAAGTCGGGGTTCGCCCGCCCCTTTTGAATCTTACCCGGAACGTAGGCTTGCCCGCCTGCGCCAAACACTGCGCCTTCGCTTGGATTAACATAGGTGGCAAACTTATAGTCGCCCACAGCTTGCTGGTCGCCCAGCACGCCATAGCTTACGCGCAGCTTCAGGTCATTTACGAGCTGCACCGGCTCAAAAAAGTCTTCCTCGCTAATCCGCCAACCGAACGAAGCGGAAGGGTAGTAGCCGAAGCGGTAGTTTGCCCCAAAGCGGGAAGAGCCGTCGCGCCTCACATTGAGCTGGAGCAAATAGCGCTCAGCGTAGCTGTAGTTGATGCGCGCAAGAATAGAGGTCATGCTGAAATCCGAATCGCTTCCATCAACAGAAAAGTCCGCGCTTGGGGAGGCCTGGTCAAGCACCCATAAGCCGTCGGTTACCATATTATAGCCGGTAACGCTGTTACCCCGTCTGGACAACTTTTGCGCCGTATATCCGAGCATAGCGTCAAAGCTGTGCTCGCCAAGCTTGTTTTTGTAAAACGCCGTGCTTTCCCATATCCATGATAACATATCGCCCTTGTTTTCTTGCAGTGATGTTTCATACTGGTCGCTGTTTAAGTACCGGAGCTGCTTGTAGGTTGGTTTGTAGCGGTCAAACCAGCCGAAATACTCAACGCCGAGGCTCGTTTTCAGCTGCAAATTTTTTATCGGCTCCACTTGCAGGTATGCCGTTCCGATAAGCCTGTTGTTGTACTGCGTATTGTCGCGGGTTTCCTGCAAGCCAACAGGGTTTGTTCCGTACGTTTGGTAGTTGGCGCTGCCATACGAGTATTCTTCCGGATTGCTGGGATCGCGTACGGGGATAACCGGCGGCATACGCGCCAAGTCAATAAACGGCGAATCAATCATCGGCAGCGTGATGGAACGCCCTATCATCAGATTTTCACCAATGGTAAAAATACCTTTCCTTGCCTCAGCGTTACTTCTGACCGTAAAGCGCTCGTATGACGGGCCTACTACAACGCCATCCTGATTATACCAGTCAAAAGAAATCATATAGTTCCCGTTGGGGTTTCCTCCGGAAACGTTCAAATTGTAATCCTTTGTCAGTCCGATTTTGAAAAATTCATCCTGCCAATCGGTGTTGATTAACACTTGTCCCTGCGCCGGCTCGCCGGGCCATTCCTTATTGGCATTTTGGTATGCTAAACGATTAATTCGCAGAAATTCCACGCTATTCATAGCTTCAATTCGCTTGGCAATTTGCGAAACGCCAAGCGATGCGGTGAAATCAATCTTTGTTAACCCTTCCTTGCCCTTTTTTGTTGTAATAAGAATCACGCCGTTAGCGCCCCGTGCGCCGTAAAGCGACGCGGCGGCGGCGTCTTTCAGGATTTGAATGCTTTCGACGTCATTCATGTTAAACTCCCGCTGCGAGCCCTCGAGAATCATGCCGTCAATCACGTACAACGGCGAAACGCTCGACAGGCTGCCGATTCCCCGAATAGAAATGTCTGCGGCGGAGCCGGGAGCGCCGGAAGTAGTAACATGAACGCCCGCCGCCAATCCCTGCAACGCTTGTCCGATACCGGGCACAAGCTGTTGCTCAAGCATTTTAGTATCTACTACCGAAATAGCTCCGGTAAGGTCTTTTTTGCGCTGCGTACCGTAAGCAACAACAACGATTTCCTCCAGATTTTCGGAGGCCTCGTAAAGGGTAACGTTAATTAGCGGCTGTGTGCCCACAACCCGCTCTTCCGGGGCAAAGCCCAAAAAGCTAAATACAAGCGTAGCATTTTCGCTCGGCGGTTGGATAGCGTAGCGCCCCGCAAGATCGGTAACAACGCCTAACGACGAACCTTTTACCAAAACGCTTACGCCCACCAAAGGGGTGTTTTGGCTGTCGGTTACCTGCCCTTCTACCGCCGATACCCGCGCAGGAAGATGCAGCAAAAGAAAGCAAGTAGAGATACCCAAAAGGCTGCGATTGAAGGAGAATCTTAATTCTCGTGCGATTTTTCTTCTCATTTTCATTTTTTATTCAGATTAAAAAAACTAAAAACCATTGCTGTCAGAAATGTGAAGCCAACCCTACTCATCTGAAAACAGGTGCGTAAGGACAAAAAGAAAGGCTTGTCCGCTCCCTCTGTGCTGTTGATGCTTGAAGGGGGCAGAAAACTGTTGCGTAAGTAAAATATTCTTGTTAAATTTGCCCGTTTGAGGTGTTGGGGCACATTACTATGTGTGTGTGTGTGTGTGTGTGTGTGTGTGGATTATACCTTGCCCTTGCCGCATCATTTCAGGCGCAGCTGCATTGTTGCTTATGGAAAGTAAAATTTTCATTTCACCACACAAAAAATTGAAGGTTGACTAAAGAGAGCACATAAAAGAAATTTAGGAAAGGTGTAAAAGATTGCTGAACAATCCAAATCACCGGCACGATTTTTAATCTATTTTGCGTTAAATCGCAGGTATGCCCATGTTATTTAACTCAAATTGGGTTTGTAAGAGGGTATTTCTCCCCTAAAAAATTCCTGAAAAAAGCGCATGAAATTCTTCGTCTATCCTATACGCCGCGCGTGATTCAGGGTGTTTTTGCCGTTTTTTTCACCACCTCGCCGTCGCTCATCCCCTTTTTTTGCCGTCATTCCACGCGCTTTTCGTCGTCATTCCGAGCGCTTTTCGCCGTCATTCCACGCGCTTTTCGCCGTCATTCCGCGCGCAGCGAGGAACCCTCCAACCATTACCACCGGGCGCGGTGGTGCGGTGCGCCGTGCGTCTCTACAGGGCGCGACAGAACGACGCAAGTTTCGCGCTGTGCTTGGAATGACGCGCAAAAGCGGGGGCGTGCGTCAGCGATTCAAAATTCAAAATTCTGTAAATTTCCAATTATTGCTATCTTTGCACCCGCTTTAGTCTCACAACTTAGAGGTATTACTTGCATGACGATAGAAAAGTTGATTACGCGGTTTGCGGCGCAGGAGGGCTTTACGCGCCTGTGCGAGGCGTTGCTGCGTCCCGAGCACGTTCATCTGTACGCCGAGCGGCTTGCCGGGTCTGCGCGGAGCGTGTTGGGCGCTGCCGCAGCCGGGCGGCTGGGGGGGCTGCACCTCTTTGCGCCGGACGACCGCGAGGCGGCTGCCTACTTTTACAACGACCTCTACAACCTGCGCGAGGGGCGCGACGTGCTGTTCTTTCCGTCCGGCTACCGTCGCGGCGCGGCGCACGGCGAGGAGGACGCTGCCGCCGCCGTGCTGCGCACCGCCGCGCTTGCGCGTATAGCGGGCATGGCGAGCGGCGACACGCTCTGCGTGGTGAGCTACGCGGAGGCGTTGGGCGAAAAGGTGGCGTCGGGCGAGCTACTGCAAAAAAACACCCTCACGCTGCACGTTGGCGAGCAGGTATCTCCGGACTTTATCTGCGAAACGCTGACGGAGTACAGCTTTGAGCGCGTCGATTTTGTGGGCGAGCCGGGGCAGTTTGCCGTGCGCGGCAGCATTGTCGACGTGTTTTCGTTTGCCGACAACAAGCCCTACCGCATCGATTTCTTTGGCAGCGAGGTGGAGAGCATCCGCAACTTTAACCTCAACACGCAGCTCTCCGAAGGCCGGCATCGCGAGGTGGAGATTATCCCCAACCTGCGCAAGGCTGCGGCTGAGGGCGAAACTTCGCTCTTTGGCTTCATCCGGAGGCAAGTCGGAGGGAGCGTCAACCCCATTGTTTGGGCAGGCAACGCGCCGCTTGCCGCGCAGAGGATAGCGGCGCAGCACGGCGCAGCAAGCGGCGCGACCATCGGCAAGGAGGATTTTGAGGAGGCGCTGCGGGAGCTTCGCTGCGTGTTTTTTGTCGCAGGGGGCGACGACGACGCTCCGGCGCAGGAGCTGCATCCCGCCGGTTTGACCATCCGCTGCCGGTTCAGCGCCGCGCCGCAGCCCGCCTTCAACAAGAATTTCGACCTGCTGGCGGCTAACCTCAAGGAAAACGAGGATAACGGATTTGACAACTTTTTGCTCTCCGACAGCATGTTGCAAGCCGAGCGCATAGCCGGTATTCTGACCAGCATCAACGGAGAGACGAGGGGGTTTGAGCAAACGCCGGTGGCGCTGCACGAGGGCTTTGTGGATAGCGGCTCAAAAATGTGCTGCTACACCGACCACCAGCTTTTTGCTCGCCACCACCGCTACAAGCTGCACGGCGTTCCGGACAAGAGCGAGCAACTTACCGTTCGGGAGCTGAGCTCGCTGCAAATGGGCGACTACGTGGTGCACATAGACCACGGCGTGGGCATGTTTGGGGGGCTGGTGAAGCAGCGTCTCAACGGAAAGCTGCAAGAGTTTGTAAAGCTGGTGTACCGGGATGGCGATGTGCTCTTTGTAAGCGTGCACGGGCTGCACCGAATATCGCGCTACAAGGGAAAGGATAGCGTTCCCCCCAAAATATACAAGCTGGGGACTGATGCGTGGCAAAAGCTCAAGAATGTCACCAAGAGCAAGGTAAAGGATATTGCCAAAGACCTCGTAGCGCTCTACGCGCAGCGCAAGAGCGCCAAAGGCTTTGCGTTTTCGGCAGACTCGTACTTGCAGCACGAGCTGGAAGCGTCGTTTATTTACGAGGATACCCCCGACCAGCTTAAGGTTACGCAGGCCGTAAAGGCGGACATGGAAGACGAAACCCCTATGGACAGGCTGGTGTGCGGCGATGTGGGGTTTGGCAAAACGGAGGTAGCCATGCGAGCAGCTTTCAAAGCCGTTGCCGACAGCAAGCAGGTTGCCGTGCTGGTGCCCACTACCATTCTGGCGCTTCAACACTACAAAACGTTCAGCCGACGGCTGCACAACTTCCCCTGCCGCATCGACTACCTGAGCCGCTTCAAATCCCCCGCCGAGGCAAAAAGAGCGCTGGCGGAGCTCGCCGGAGGAAAAATCGACATTATCATAGGCACGCACAAGCTGCTTGGAAGCGCCGTGACGTTCAAAAATCTGGGCTTGCTCATCATCGACGAGGAGCAGAAGTTCGGCGTAAAGGCAAAGGAGAAGCTGCGCCAGCTGCGGGTTAGCGTTGATACGCTGACGCTCACCGCCACGCCCATTCCGCGCACGTTGCAGTTTTCGCTCATGGGAGCGCGAGACTTGTCCATCATCCAGACCCCGCCCCCCAACCGGCAGCCCGTCGCCACCGAGCAGCACGCCTTTAGCGAGGACGTTATCCGCAACGCCATAGAGTACGAAGTGTCGCGCGGCGGGCAGGTGTTTTTTGTGCACAACAGGGTGCAAGATATTTTGTCGGTCGAGGAGCTGGTGCGCAAAATTTGCCCCCACGTCACAGTAACCGTTGCGCACGGGCAAATGGAGGGCAACGAAATGGAAAAGCGCGTGGTGGACTTCATCATGGGCGAGTACGATGTGCTCATTGCCACCAGCATTATCGAAAACGGCATCGACATTCCCAACGCCAACACCATCATCATCAACCACGCGCACAACTTTGGGCTGAGCGACCTGCACCAGCTGCGGGGGCGCGTGGGGCGAAGCAACCGCAAGGCGTTCTGCTACCTGCTAACGCCTCCGTCGGCGCTGCTCACCGACGAGGCGCGCAGGAGGCTTCGCGCCATAGAAGAGTTCTCCGAGCTCGGTAGCGGATTCAACATTGCCATGCAGGACTTGGATATTCGCGGCGCCGGAAATCTGCTGGGCGGCGAGCAAAGCGGCTTTATTGCCGAAATAGGGTTTGAAACGTACCAAAAAATCCTCAACGAGGCGCTCTCCGAGCTCCGCGAAGAGGAGTGGGCGTCCGCCCAGCCGCAGGAAAGCGTCCGCGAGCCGGGCAAGGCTACCGCCGCCGAATACCCGCCGCCGCAGCGGGACAGCGCGTGGAGCGCTCTCCTCGACTGCGCCATCGAAACCGACATGGAGCTGCTCATCCCCGATTCCTACGTGAGCAACGTGTCGGAGAAAATTCTCCTCTACCGCGAGCTGGATAACCTGCAAACCGAAGATGAGATAGCTGAGTTCCACACCCGTATGACCGACCGCTTTGGCGCCATGCCTCCGGAGGCGGAGGAGTTGCTCAACGTCGTCAGGCTTCGGCAGGCGGCGGTTGTGCTGGGCTTTGAGAAAATCATCCTGAAAAATAACCTTATGATAGCCTACTTTGTGAACAACCAGCTAAGCTCCTACTACAAGAGCGTCACATTTGAGGCCGTCATGCAGCGGATAGCCTCAAGGCCGTTGCAGTTTAAGGTGAAAGAGCAAAACGGAAAGCTTTCGCTGGTTGCCCCGCGTGTAAGCTCCATTGCGCAGGCAATGTACGTGCTGAAGTCAATCAAGGCTTGACAAGCGGCAGGCGTTACTGTCCATAGTATGCCTGCGGTCCGTGCTTGCGGTAGAAGTGCTTTTTGACGAGCTCGGGGTTCATGTCGAGCTTGGGGTTAACGCCGTAGGAGATGTACGCTATTTTGGCCACCTGCTCCAGCACAACGGCGTTGTGCACCGCGTCGGCGGCGTCCTTGCCCCACGCAAACGGCCCGTGGTTTTTTACCAGCGTCGCAGGCACGTAAGCAGGGTTGATATTCGCAAAGCGCTCAACAATTACTTTTCCGGTTTCGAGCTCGTAAGCGCCGTTAATTTCCTCGTCGGTCATAGCGCGGGTGCAGGGGATGGCTTGGCTAAAGTAGTCGGCGTGAGTAGTGCCAATGTTGGGAATATCGCGTCCGGCTTGCGCCCACGCGGTGGCGTAGGTGGAGTGCGTGTGCACAACGCCGCCCACTTCGGCAAACGCCTTGTACAGCGCGAGGTGTGTAGCCGTATCGCTCGATGGCTTGTACTTCCCCTCCGCCACTTTCCCGTCGAAGTCCACTACCACCATATCTTCGGCGCTCATGCCGTCGTACTCCACCCCCGAAGGCTTAATTACCATAAGTCTCCGGCTGCGGTCAACGGCGCTTACGTTGCCCCACGTAAAAATTACCAGCCCGTGCTTTACCAAATCAAGGTTGGCGCGAAAAACTTTGCGCTTGAGGTCTTCTAACATAGTAATCCACTAATTTAGTATTTTGTTGTTTTATTAATTAAAATATATTGCTACACCCTGTAGCTCTTGGCGTATTTAGCCTTTGCCTTGCGATATTTTCTTCATGAGCGTGCTCACTGCGCCTGCAATGCTTTGCTCCGCACCGAGCAGGCGAATGAACTCGCTGCCGATAATAGCGCCGTTGGCGTTGGCAAATGCCGCGTCGAGGGTAGCCTTGTTCGATACTCCAAAGCCGATTAGGCGGGGGTTGCGCAGGGACATGCCGTCAATCCGGCGGAAGTAGGCCAGCGTTTTTTCGTCGAAGCGGTCTTTTGCGCCGGTGGTGGACGCCGTTGATACCATGTAGATAAATCCCGACGTGTTGTCGTCAATCAGGCGTATCCGCTCGTCCGATGTTTCGGGGGTAATCAGCATGATGAAGCGAATACCGTATTTGTCGCCCAGCGCCTTGAAGCGTTCCGTGTAGTCTTTGAAGGGCAGGTCGGGGATGATAACGCCGTCAACGCCCACTTCGCCGCACCGACGGCAAAATTCTTCCACCCCAAGCTGCATCACAGGGTTGAGGTAGCCCATCATGATGAGCGGAAGCGAAGCGTGGCTGCGGATTTCCTCGAGCTGCGAAAAGAGCTTGCGCAGGGTCATGCCGTTTTTCAGGGCAGCCGTTCCGCTTTGCTGAATAACGGGGCCGTCTGCCATAGGGTCGGAAAAGGGAATACCAACCTCCACCATATCCGCCCCCTGCGCGGCAAGCTCGCGAATAATGCTCGCCGTGTCGTCCGGCTGGGGGTAGCCCGCCGTAAAGTACACGGATAAAATGTTTCGACGCTTGGCCGCAAAAAGTTTGTCTATTCTGTTTGTCATATCGTTATTTGCTATGGAAGCTTTGAGCTGCTACGGAAATTCCCAATTTCCTAATCCGCTGCAAAGGTAAAGTTTTTTACCGGACAATAGCGATTATATTTTTAAGCTATCAACATATTTGCAAAATATTTTTACCTCATCAACGCATTGATTTATATTAACTTACACGCTTTTGAGATTTTTTGCACTGTAATAGTGCAAAAAATCGGAATAATTGCACTGTTTCAGTGCAGTTGTTATTAAATTGATGATTTTTAATATGTTAATCCAAAATGCCATAAAGGAATTACGTTGGCGTAGCCAACTTCAATGTTATCCTTCACCACAAAACCATTTTCTACGCCCTGTAGCTGCTTTTGCTCCTTGTTTTTACCTCCTACCTCAAATGTCATTCCCTCAATTTCAAAGTCGGAAATGTGTGAGGCAAATGTTTCGTATTTTTCGGCTGTTTGATTGAAAAAGAAAGTTTCTCTAACGTTGCCAATGTTGGGCTGTTCGTCGGAAAGCGCATATAGCAGATTGGTGTTTTCGAGGTAGATTTTGTTTACCTTGCGCAACCCGCGCATGCCATCCGCCGCGTCTCGCAGCTGGGCAATCAGCCCCGCTTCTTCAATAAACAGGCAATAGTCGGCAATGTTGTTGCGGCTTACGCCCAGCGCGACAGAAACTTTGCTGAAGTTAATTTTGAAAGGCACGCTTTTGGCTATCAGTATCATCAGCTGCTTCAGCTTTCTGCCTGTAGCAACATTCATAGCGGCGTATTGCGGAATATCAATTTCCAGCGTCTTGCCCACAATCTGCCGCACGCGGATGGCAAAATCGCTATCGGTAGCAAACGGGTAGTAGCCACGCCGCAGGTAGTCTTCAAACAAGGGAAGCGGGTGCTCGAGCTCGGGAATTGTTGGCTTGTGTTCGACAATTTGCTGCAAGCTGAACGTTTGCGCCTCAATTCCGTGAAACATTTTTAAGTATTCGCGAAACGACAAGCCTTTCATTTTGTACATTACCGCGCGGCGGCTCAAATCGGCTGCCCCCTTGTTAATGTCAAGAATAGACGAACCGGTAAAAGCAACTTTCAGCGTTGGAAAATAGTCGTAAATCAGCTTCAATTCTTGCGACCAGCCCTTGTATTTGTGAACTTCATCTACAAACAGCTGTTTTCCTCCCCTTTTTACGAACACCTCTGCCAAATCCAGCAGCTTGTGGTCGGCAAAGTAGAGGTCTTCGGCGGTAACGTAGAGCGTTTGGTCAGCGTTGAGTTCCTTTTTGATGTGCTGCAAAATCAGCGTCGTTTTGCCAACGCCACGCGCTCCGGTAATGCCGAGCATACGGTTGTTCCAGTTGATATTGGAGTAAATATAACGCTGAAAGTCAACATTTACATCTCTCAACACTTGGTGGTAGTATTCCAATAATTTTTCCATGTTCCAAATATTTTGAAAATGTAAAGATACAAAAAATTGCACTGCAACAGTGCAATTTTTTTATTTTTTTGCACTGCGACAGTGCAATTCTTTCTAACGCCGTATAGTTCAGATGTTTTCTATAGCGGTTGCAGGCAGCCAGCCTTGATTGCCGTCGGCGGTTTTGACTTTTTCCCAGCTGCCGATGGTTTCCAGCAGCTCCACTTTCGTTCCCTCGTGCAGCACAAACAAATCAACGCCTCCCGCGTCGGGCGAGGCCTTTACGGAGGTTACCGGAGCGTACACGATGGCTTCGGTATGGCTGCTGAGGTTTCGTTTTTCGCGCATGGCAACGCAGGTGGCAACAAGCGACATGCTCAGGCAGGCAACGGCAAAGGCAAACGACACTTTTTTGCGGCGCGGCGTGCGGCCGAACAGCACAATGAGCGTTAGCATCAGCGCGGCGGCAAAAAGCGAAATGCCGACAATACTCCACGTGTCAACGTCAAAAATGTTGCAGAACGACTGTATCCATGTTACGACGAAGAATTGCGGTATCGGCTCTATTTTGTCCACTATTTGCAGGTTGGCGAGTTCAAGGTTGTAGCGAATATCTTCGTCGTCGGGGGTAAGCCGGAGCGCCCGCTCGTAGTAGAGTATGGCTTTCGCTATTTCGCCCTGCTTGTAGAACGTATTCCCCGCGTTGTAAAACAGCGCCGAGTTGACCTTGCCGCTTTCCTCAAGCTGCAAGTATGCTTCGGAGGCTTCGGCGTACTTGCCTTCGGCGTACAGGGCATTTGCCTTTTGCCACGCCGTGTCAGCCTGCGCACAGGCAAGCAACGGCAACGCTGCTACGCAAAGTGCGGATGCTATTTTTTTAATTGTACTCATGATATTTTCTTTATATTTCTTTATATATTTTTAACAATTTATGCGTCAATACCGCCGAGTTGTGTGGTCTTTTTACGAATATCTTCGATGCGCCGGAGGCTTAATTGCGCGCGACGATGAATAACCGCAAAACGCTCCTCCATTGTTGCATCTTTCAAACATTCATAATTCCATTCTCTTAAGCTATGAATATCGTCAATGGTGAAATTTTCACTGATAGACGGTTTGGAAATATTATGTATCATTCTATTCCTCCTGTAAGTATTGATGGCGCGTAAATTAAAACATCGTTAAAGCCTTCTAACGCGGTAATGGTTTTTACGCCCATCATGGTTCTATGGTTTACAATGTGCTTAAAATTCCACGAAATAATAATATCGCACTCGCTCACTATGGCCGCTGCAATGTGTTGGCAATCATCAAAACTTTTTTGCTGTAAAATTCCTAAGTTGACAAACTGCCCTGCCACTCTCAATGTGTTTTCGTTGATTTCAATAAGCTCATAGTTGATTTGAGCAAGGTATTCAAGCAGTATATTTCTCTTAGCTTCCGGACACTTGCATAATCTCCAACTCGTTTTTTTACGTTCGTTATTTTTAGTTTTTAACTCTTATCTTTCACCTCACCCTTTGCTCCAGCTTGCTGATAACGCCGGCGGCGTCGCGGTACAGCTGCGCCATCTCCTTGCGGCCGCTGCTCGGGGCATACCGGGCAAATTCGCACTCGTCTATTACGCTAAGGAATGTTTCGATGTACGGTTCTTCAATGCTGCGCTCGGCAAATGCCTCGCGTGCGCTTTCGCGCGAAAGCTCGGCTACCGGAATGTTCAGCTTGTCGCTCAGGTAGCCCCACATGGCGCGCAGCAGCTCGTCGTAGAAGCCTTGCGCGTTACCCATTTTGAGCAGCTGCGCCGAATTTCTCAGGCGTTTCTTCGCCGCTTTGTTCGCCTTTCTGTTGCGCATCAGCACCACATTTTGGCTGTTTTTCCTGTGCTTTTTCAGCCATGCGTATAGCGCGGCGAATATCGCGAGCAGGGCAATGTAGAGCAGGTAGAATGAGGGAGAGCCAAAAAACAGCTTGTTCTGCCGCGCGAGCGCTTCGCCGGTTTTGATAAAGCGTATATCTTTTCCCAAAAACTTTATGCCTTCCCTGCGTCCCTCCGACGAGCTGTAGGTTTGCTGCGATTTGGTATCTTTTTCCACCGATATGGCTTGCTCTTTAGTGTACAGCGTAGCGTACTTTCCGGTGGCGGGGTTAAAGTAGGAGAACTCGATGGGGGGAATGGTAAACTCGCCTGCGCTGCGGGGAATGAGCGGTATTTCAAACTGCCGGTAGCCGCTTGCCCCCGCGTCCGAATTTTTGATGGCGTCGGTGGTTTTGGTGTCGTACATTTCAAAATCTACGGGTAAATCTACCTTCGGCTGGTTTATCAGCTTCAGGTTCCCGTTGCCCGATATGCGGATTGTCAGCGTGGTGGCGTCGTTGGCAACCAGCTGTTGCTTGGAGAGCGAAGACTCGATTTTGAAGCTGCCCACCGCCCCCGAAAATGAGGCGGGCGCTCCGCCGGGAAGGTCTTTTACCTTTACCTTTATTGTTTTTGATTGCAGGTGTTTGCGAATATTTTGGTAGCCTCCGCCAAAAAAATCCTCAAACATGTCGCGCGACCTTGTGCGTACCTGTATTATCACGTCTATTTCGCTCGGCGAAAGGGTCAGCTCGCCCGACTGCTGCGGAAAGAGTAGCTGCTTCCACAGCAAGCCTGCGTCGTACACCACTCCGCTTACGTTTTCGCGGGCAAAGTTAATTTCTTGAGGAACGTCCACATCTTGGCTCCAGAAGCCGTTATACGTTGGCTTTTTTACGTTCTCAAAGCCGCGAATGGAGTTACCCCGCGTGTATATTTTTGTGGAGGCAACTATACATTCGCCGCGGTACACCTCTGTTTTGTTCAGCGCAACCCCCAGGTAGAGCGAGCCGTCGCTGCCGCCTGCAACAGCCGGTTTTTGCCCGCCGCCTTGCTGTTGCTGCTGTTGCTGCGCTGCGTGTAGGGCTTCGCCCTTGACGCACTCTATGGCGAAAGGCTGCGTTTGTGCCTCCTCGCTTCCTGCCTTTACTTTTGCCGACCCAATAGTAAGCTTTCCCTCTTTTTCGGCGTATAGCGTGTAGGTGAACGAGTAGGTTACGCTTTGGGTTACCTTTCCGCCGGCAATCTGCACCTGCGAGCTGCTTCCCTGCACCGGCCCTGCGGTTACAACAAATCCCTCCATGCTTGGCGCTATGAAGTTATCCACTTTGCCGTTGGCTGCAAAGACTACGCGAAACATTTCTCCAACTGTAACCACGCGCGGCGCCTGTATTTCCAGCTGTATGTTTTGAGCGCGAATTTGCGCCGTGCAAAGCATGGCAATCAGCGCTGCAAACGTCGCTTTAAAACCGATAGCAATTTTGTTGAGCATAGCTATTTACCAAATATTAATTATGTTATTCCTTGTAAAATTACCAATTTTTGTCCGTGTTGCGCTGCTTGGCTTTTTGCGCTTTTTCCTTTTTTACCTTTTCCTGCGTTTCTTTTTCCTGCTGCTCCAGCGCTTGCAACATGCGCTGTGCATCTTCCTTTGAGATTTTTTCCTCTTGTTGCTGCTGTTTATCCTGCTGATTTTTGTTGTCCTGCTGTTGTGGTTGTGGCTGCTGCTGTTGCTGGTCTTTATTCTCGTCCTTGTTCTTTTCGTCGTTTTTGTTTTGGTCTTGATTTTGTTGCTGCGGCTGTGGTTGCTGCTGTTGCTGGTTGCTCATAGCCTGCGCGAAAACCAGATTTTGCTTTGCCTCCATATCGTCGGGGTTGAGGCGAAGCGATTTTTTGTAGGCTTCCACAGCTGCCCGAAAATCTTGCTCCCGCAGGTAGGTATTGCCCTGATTGTAGTATGCCGCCGCCTTTTGCTTGTCGCTCACGCCGGCTTCCGCCACGTTTTCGTACAGCTTGCGCGCTTGCTCCACCTGCTGCTTGGCTCCCTCGCTCTGAATATCGGCGGAGTCCGTTTGCTTGTAGAGCGCGTTGCCCAGGTTAAACTTGGCGTTGACGCTTTCGGCAACCTTGTCCAAAGCGCGGCGATACTCAATTTCGGCGGCAGCGTAATCGCCATTTTTGTACGCCTTGTTGCCCGCCCTAACGTCCTTGCGCTCCGGCGGCAAGGCTAGCAAGGCGGAAGAAAAGCAAAAAAGCGTAAGTAGCGCAAAAAGCCCCCTCAATCCCCCCAAAGTGGGCGGCTGAGGAAGCATGGCTGAGGTTTGTTCTAATTTTTTCATTACTCTACGTATTTCGTATGTTGTAAATAAATTCACGGAATATTTGTAATAGTATCTCTGAATATACGCTCCGATAACACATTATCGCGAGCTTGTTCGCCTGAAATTAAATCGGCTGTCACAGCGCGGCGGCAATCTTGCGAATGTTTGCAAGGCGTTGGGCAAAAGATTTATTGCGTTTGACGATTTGCATATTGTAATCGGCTTGCAGCCTTATCCACATGCCCGCTTCAATACCCAAAGCGGCTTCAAAGAGTAAGGCGTATTCGGTTGTTACGGCGCGTTTGCAATTAAGGACTTCATTCAGCACCGTATATGACATGCCCATACGTTCGGCAAGCTTCTTTTGCGATATGCCGCAGTATTCAATTTCTTCTTTCAACAGCTCTCCCGGATGTACCGGTTCGGACGGTTCAAGATTGTTTGCTATCATGCGGGGGGCAATCCCTTCCAGCGTAATCATAATTCTTTATTTATAGTGATTTGACAGCTACAGTATGTTGCAAACAGTAACGACGGGTTCAACCCCATTGCTCGCTGCCGTAAACTCAATTCGATATTGCTTGTTTACCCGTATAGAAAAAATACCCGCCTTATTATCACCTTTCAATGCTTCGTAATTCAATGATTTTACGGAGTATGCAGTAGATAGAGGAGAAACAGCAGCACGCCCAGCGCGGCTATTGCAATGGGGGTATATACAAAAATTACCTTGAGTAGCCACTTCGCAAGGCCGTCAACAGCTTCCTTGGTGATGGTGAACGATTG
>JAITAP010000013.1 GCA_031284065.1 Prevotellaceae bacterium | reverse complement strand
TTGCGCACAGCTTTACTTGCCGTTTTGCCGATGTTTGCCCGCCCGTTTGCGTATGCCAGCAAAATTAAGATTTTAGAGCGCTTAAAAGTTTTGGATTTGAGTAAAAGCTATAAGCTACATAAATAGAGCGTGATGAAGATATTTTGAGAGCTTGTGTGCTTTATAAAAAATTGTATTTAATCCGATATTTGCCATAGAAAAAATATCAAAAAGCACAGTATTAAAATAATTTTTCAAAATTATTTTAATACTAAAGTAGCTTACCTTTGTCGCCGTGTAAACCCTTTTTTTCTACGAGCGTGCCCCTCCGTCATTCCGACCGGAGCCGCACGAGGCACGAGTGCGCGCAGTGGAGGAACCCCCCGCCACAACGCACCCAAAAGCACCGGTGGTATTGGTTGGAGATTGGCTACGCCGAGTTCCGCTTCGCTCCGGTTCCTCGCTTCGCTCGTAATGGTGGCGACGAGCAAGCGTTTTCAGCTTTCAGCTATATACTCCTTTCTGTAGCATCTCGGCGTTGTTCCCGTGTGCTGTTTGAATATGCGGTTGAAGTAGGAAACGTTTTCAATGGAGAGCTCAAACGAAACGTCGCTCACCTGCATGTCGGTTGTGAGCAGCAGCAGCTGGGCTTTTTCTATTTTTTTAATGTTGATGTACTGTAGCGGCGTAAGCCGCAGCTCTTTCTTGAAGGTACGGATAAAGTGGTCTTCGCTAATGCACGATATGTCGGCCAGGCGCGACACCGAAATGGGCTGGCAGATATGCTCGTGAATGTACTGCAAGGCTCTGTTTATCCGCGCATCCTTGTGCTCGGATTTTGCCTGCGCCGATTTTATGAACTTTGAAATCAGCTGCAACAAAATCCCCTGCGTTTCGATGATGACGTGGAGCGGCATCCTGCTGTTTTCGGCAATGTACTGCGAAAAGGTAGGAATGTTGTCGTACTGCGCCGGGTCAAAGTGGGTCAGGTAGCTGTCGGGGTTAATCTGCGTCAGCCGCTCCGCCAGAAGCAGGTCTATCTGCGTAGCCTTTACCGCTACCGGAAAATCGTACCTGTCGAATACGGACTCCTTGTTGAGCGCCTTTTCGTAAAAGTGGATGTAGTACAGGGAAAAGTAGCTGTCGCACTCGTCGTCGTGGAGGGTAAAGGGCGGCGTCAGGTACAGGTAGTCCGGCTCGAGGATGTGCGCCTTGCCGCCCACGTACGTTTTGGCGCGACCCTCCTTAACGTAGTATATGCGGGCAAAGGGGCTGCACACCCTTTGCCAGTTCCAGCTGGCGTTTTGCTCCGAAAATCCCACGTTGAGTAGGTTCAGGTTGAGGCTGTCTAAAGCGTTGCTCATAAAATAGTAATGAATCGGTTTTTTATTATGCCGTAGCAGCGCAAATATATTCATTTATTTGAAATAAAAAGCGCTATGTGGGGGTACAAAATCGATATTGTGCTATATAGTTATCGAAATAGTGAAAATAAATCTTGGCGGCAAGGGATATATTTGCATGTCGCATTTCTTACCAAAAAAATATAACGTAAAAAAACAGCATAGCTATGAAAAAGAGTAGATTTCAAGGCCAATGGCCAAAAATCGGTATCCGTCCCGCCATCGACGGGCGGATGGGAGGCGTGCGCGAGTCCCTTGAGGAGCAAACCATGAGCATGGCGAGGAGCGTGGTTGCGCTGCTCACCTCCACGCTCAAAAACCCTGACGGCACGCCCGTAGCGTGCGTCGTTGCCGACTCCACCATCGGCAGGGTGGCGGAGAGCGCCGCCTGCGCCGAAAAGTTTAGCCGGGAGGGCGTGGCCGTTACCATCACCGTTACCCCATGCTGGTGCTACGGCAGCGAAACTATGGACATGGAGCCGCACACGGTGAAAGCCGTGTGGGGATTCAACGGCACCGAGCGTCCGGGCGCAGTGTACCTTGCGGCGGCGCTGGCAGGGCACGCGCAGAAAGGGCTGCCGGCCTTCGGCATTTACGGGCGCGACGTGCAGGACGCCGGCGCCGCCGAAATCCCCGCCGACGTGCAGGCCAAGCTGCTGCGCTTTGCGCGGGCGGCTATGGCGGTGGCAACCATGCGCGGCAAGTCATACCTCTCCATCGGCGCGGTCTGCATGGGCATTGCAGGATCTATCGTCAACACCGACTTTTTTGAGGAGTATCTCGGTATGCGCTGCGAGGGCGTGGACGAGGTGGAGATTATCCGCCGGATGAGCGAGGGAATTTACGACAGGGAGGAGCTCGCAGAAGCGCTGGCATGGGCAAAAAACGCCTGCCGAGAGGGCGAAGACGCTATCAACCGCGCCGACCTGAAGAAAGACCGCGCCGGAAGGGATAAGGACTGGGAATTTATTGTGAAAATGACGCTCATTGTGCGCGACCTGATGACGGGCAACCCCAAGCTGAGGGAGATGGGATTTGGCGAAGAATCGCTGGGGCACAACGCCATTGCCGCCGGATTTCAGGGGCAGCGACAGTGGACGGACTTTTACCCCAACGGCGACTTTACGGAGGCAATCCTCAACTCGTCGTTCGACTGGACGGGTATCCGCGCGCCCTACGTGCTGGCTACCGAAAACGACGCGCTGAACGGCACCGCCATGCTCTTTGGCTACCTGCTGACGCACACCGCGCAGGTCTTTGCCGACGTGCGGACGTACTGGAGCCCGGAGGCGGTGGAGCGCGTTACCGGCAAAAAGTTGGAGGGCTTGGCCTCCGGCGGAATGATTCACCTGATTAACTCGGGGGCGGCCTCGCTCGACGGCAGCGCCCGACAAAAGGACAAGGACGGAAACCCCGCCATGAAGCCGTTTTGGGACATTACGGAGGACGAGGCAAAAGCCTGCCTTGAGGCCACCACGTGGATGCCCGCCAACCGCGAGTACTTTCGCGGCGGCGGATTCTCCTCAAAGTTCCTGACGCGCGGCGGAATGCCATGTACTATGGTGCGCCTGAACCTCGTGAAGGGCATAGGCCCCGTGCTACAGCTTGCGGAGGGCTGGACGGCTGACGTTGACCCCCACATTTACAAGGTACTTGACGAGCGAACGGACAAGGGTTGGCCTACCACGTGGTTTGTTCCCCGTCTGACGGGCAGCGCCAACTTTAAGGATGTGTACTCGGTGATGAACACGTGGGGCGCAAACCACGGCGCTGTCTGCTGCGGGCATATCGGCGCAGACCTCGTCACGTTGGCGTCCATGCTGCGCATACCCGTTTGCATGCACAACGTGAGCGAGGACGACATTTACCGTCCCGCTTCGTGGGCTGCCTTCGGCATGGACAAGGAGAGCGCCGACTACCGCGCCTGCCAAACCTACGGACCGCTGTATAAGAGATGAGGAGTTTTTTTAGAAGTTAAGGAAGTTGTAGAAGTTATAGAAATTAAGAAAGTTATAGAAGTTAAGGAAGTTGTAGAAGTTGGGAAGTTATAGAAGTTTTAGAAGTTATAGAAGTTTTAGAAGTTAAGGAAGTTATAGAAGTTGGGAAGTCGGTATTGGGAATATGAACGTCGCTTCATATTTATCGGCTAAATTATCGGCAAAATCTTTCTTTGAGATGCTATGAAAAACAACCGTTCTACCGGTGAGGAATGTCCGCGCTGCCTGAAAGGCAGATTTTTCGTAACCGCAGGTCAACGACCTGCGGAAGAGTGCGCCCCCTCCCGTCATTCCGACCGGAGTGCGCGAGGCACGAGCGCACGTAGCGGAGGAATCTCCCGCCATTTTTGCCGTATGACGGCAGCAAGGGTTGGAGCTACGAGCGCACGTAGCGGAGGAACCTCCCGCCATTTTTGCCATATAGCGGCAGCAAGGGTTGGAGCTACGAGCGCACGTAGCGGAGGAATCTCCCGCCATTTTTGCCGTATGACGGCAGCAAGGGCGCGAGGCACGAGCGCACGTAGCGGAGGAACCTCCCGCCATTTTTGCCGTATAGCGGTAGCAAGGGTGGGAGATTTCTCGACTTCGCTCGAAATGACGAAAATGGTAGCCGCAATAGGACAAGGTCATCATCTTCTAACTTCTATAACTTCCCTAACTTCCCTAACTTCCATAACTTCTAAAAACCCCCAATTATCATGGAAAAAATTGTTCCCCGATCATTAATCTTCCCGTTTGTTCTTGTAACGACGCTGTTTGCCCTGTGGGGCTTTGCCAACGACATCACCAATCCTATGGTGGCTGCCTTCAAAAACATCCTGCTCATCACAAACTTTGAGAGCTCGCTGGTGCAGTTTGCCTTTTACGGCGGCTACTGCCTTATGGCGATTCCGGCGGCAATTTTCATACAAAAGTTCAGCTACAAAAAAGGCATTTTGGTAGGGCTTGGGCTGTACTCTGCGGGGTGCTTCCTGTTTGTTCCCGCCGGAAACGCTATGGCTTTTTGGGCGTTTCTCCTTGCCTACTTTGTGATGACCTGCGGCTTGGCGTTTCTCGAAACCACCTCCAACCCCTACATTTTGTCGATGGGCGCGGAGGAAACCGCCACGCGCCGCCTGAACCTTGCGCAGGCGTTCAACCCCATCGGCTCGCTCACGGGAATGTTGGTGGCAAAGGAGCTGATACTTTCGCGGCTCGACCCCGCCACCGAAGCCGAGCGGATTGCGCTGAAAGATGCCGGTTCCGAAGCCCTTGCCGCCATTCAGCAGTCCGACCTCGGCATTGTCAGCGGGCCATACCTGATGCTTGGCGCGGTGGTGCTTACCTTTTTCATCGTTTTTGCCGTGTCGAGGCTGCCGCAGGTCACCGCGCAGGCCACGCGGCAGTCCTCAACCCGCGCTGTGGCGAGGCGGCTCTTTGGAAACAAGCTCTACATACGCTCTGTGGTTGCGCAGGCGTTTTACGTTGGCGTGCAGATTATGGTGTGGACTTTCATCATACAGTACGCCGAAAAAGAGTTGGGCATGAGCAAAGCCACCGCGCAAGGCTACAACATGGTTGCTATGGGCATGTTTGTTTCGAGCCGGTTTATCTGCACGTTTCTGCTGAAGTACTTCAGGCCAAGCGCCCTGCTCACGTGGCTTGCCGCAGGCGGCGCAGCGTGCGCCACCGGCGCTATCTTCATACACGGCATGACAGGCTTGTACTGCCTTGTAGCCATTTCCGCCTGCATGTCGCTAATGTTCCCCACCATTTACGGGATAGCGCTGAAAGGCTTGGGCAACGACGCCAAGCTTGCCTCTGCGGGGCTGATACTCGCCATTGGCGGAGGCTGCCTGATGCCGCCCTTGCAGGGGTTGCTTATCGACAAAGCCGTTTGGTTTGGCGACACGTTTTCGTCCGTGCGCGTTTCGTTTGCGCTGCCGCTGATATGCTTCATCGTCATTGCCACGTTTGGCAGGTGGGTGAAGGCAAGAGAATTGAGAGTTGAGAATTGAAAATTTTGAAATTTTGAAATTTTGAATTTTGAATTTTGAATTTTGAATTGGCTTGCGCCGGGCAAGTCCCGCAGGGATTTTGAATTTTGAATTTTGAATTTTGAATTGGCTTGCGTCGGGCAAGTCCCGCAGGGACGACACTTGATTAACCGTAGGCTTTAGCCTACGGTCAGTGATAACGCCCCTCCCTCAAGTCCCGCAGGGACGACAATTGAAAGCGACAAATATGTGTCGTCCCTGCGGGACTTTTGATGGCATCCATACCGTAACCGTAGGCTAAAGCCTACGGTTAATCAAGTGTCGTCCCTGCGGGACTTTGGATGGCATCCATACCATAGCCGTAGGCTAAAGCCTACGGTTAATCAAGTGTCGTCCCTGCGGGACTTGCTTGACGCAAGCAATTCTCGCCATACAAAGCCCTGAAAGGGCGTAATCATTAGCGTAGGGCAACGCCCTACGAACGCCGCGCCCCCGCGTCTCTCCCAAGCCCTGAAAGGGCGTAATCCGTTTTTTCCCGCAAATTGATTTCGCCCTTTCAGGGCTTAAGGTGGTGTGCCTCGCTCCTTTCGTAGGGCGTTGCCCTACGCTAATGATTTCGCCCTTTCAGGGCTTAAGACGGTGTGCCTCGCTCCTTTCGTAGGGCGTTGCCCTACGCTAATGATTTCGCCCTTTCAGGGCTTAACCTATTTAGCCTACGGTTAATCAAGTGTCGTCCCTGCAGGACTTAAGAGGAGAGCGCTATCGTTAGCCGTAGGCTAAAGCCTACGGTTAATCAAGTGTCGTCCCTGCGGGACTTGCTTGACGCAAGCAATTCAAAATTCAAAATTCAAAGTCCCTGCGGGACTTGCACGGCGTTAGCCAATTCAAAATTCAAAATTCAGAATTCAAAATTTTTCTCCCAAGTTCTCGTTGCAACAAAGTCGTTGAGGGTTGAGTAGCGATTGGAGCTTACACAGCCATAAAAAACGGCGCAGAAAAACATACAGATACACGTCATTTTATAAAACAAATT
>JAITAP010000157.1 GCA_031284065.1 Prevotellaceae bacterium | reverse complement strand
ACATGAATAGCACGACCTGCATTCTTCCAACAGACTACTGGTTCAGAGTGGTCTCTCATTGACACCATTCAGCCCTTTTTTTAGAGCATCATGGAAGAACAAAATACATCCGCACCATGTTTTTTTCATGGGGGCGGATTTTTTCTGCTTTGCACCCTTACGATAGAATGAAACAATTACCTTATATCCTAACAATAAATTTGCAACCGCTGTGTATATCTTAAATAAATTACAACCTGTTTACGTTGACGACCTCATTCGCATTGGCAGAAATGCTGATGGCGGTTATGTGTTGTCCGAGCAACAAATAGAAAAAACAGAATTTTTGTTAAGCTTTGGAATTTCTAACGAGTGGTCGTTTGAGCGAGATTTTTGCAAAAGGCGGCGGCATTCGCTGAGCGTTTATGCATTTGACTATTCCGCTGCACCGCTACAACTTGTAGGTAGGGCTTTAAAACACTTGAAAGCATTCATTCTACATAGCTTGAAATGCAGAATTTCACGATCAATGTCTTCCCTAAAGGGAATGCTAAGTTGCCTATACGCATCAATTTCTTTAAAACGATATTTTCGGAAGAGTAAAAATAGATTTTTTATTCCCAAGTTTCTTGGCTCAACAGATGACAACTTCTTTTGCTCCTTTGATACTATATTTAACAAATTGTTAATCAGGAATAATCTCAAAGATTCTTCCGTATTCATTAAAATGGATATAGAAAAGTGGGAATATTCTACGCTGCCTCAACTCACGCCATTTTTCGACAAAGTAAATGGAATGGCTGTTGAATTTCACGATCTTGGCGTTGAATGGAAAAATTTTGAAGCAATTATAGATTGTTTTTCCAAACATTTTGATATTATTCATATACACGTTAATAATGGAGGAAAGTTGATACCCGGTACTACTCTTCCTGCACTTTTAGAAATTACGTTTGCCAACAAAAATTTGTCTTTAAATAAAAGGGAAATAGGTGAAAGAAGGACAAAGTTCCCCATCGAAGGAGTTGATTTTCCAAATATTGCAAGCTTACCGGACATTCCATTATCATTCGACACGCAGAGTTAAATACCGTAAAAGTATTATCTGCCTCGTCAAAAAAGATTACCATGAGAGAAGCAGCAAGTTTAACATTCATACCTGTCGGCGGATTAGCCAATCGCGTAAACGCTATCGGCGCCGCCATCCGGCTTTGTGCCGACCATAACAAGAAACTGAAAATCTTCTGGTTCAAAGATTGGGGAATGGGAGCCGGTTTTCACGACCTCTTTACCTTGTCGGAAAAAGCAAAAGACGTAACAGTTATTGACGCTCAATGGTATCACTATCTCTACGACCGACCACACAAATACACCCGATGGCTTCCGCGACTCTACCAGCGTTTGAAATTTGACGCCTTGTTTTACGCAAAATCACCCGCATTACTCTTATTTCAGAAATGGTTCCCTGTAAATTTCAACAAGCGCTCGCTATACGTAACCCAATACCTTAATTTTTACACGAATAGCGATAACTCTTTCTACCTGCATCCCACCGAAGCCATCCGTTCAAAAATCGAAACCCGCTTGAGCACGCTCCCCAGCCGTACGATAGGAATACACATTCGGCGAACAGATATGCAGAAATCAATCGTAGAAAGCCCGACCACCCTATTTATAGAAAAAATGAAATCGGAAATTGCAGCCGACCCGACCACCTGTTTTTACGTAGCATCCGATTCCGTCGAAGAGAAAAAAGCGCTCATTGACCTCTGGGGCGACAAAATTATCACTCGGGAAAACTTTGTGAGAAGGGATACCAAAGAGGGTATTATCGAAGCCGTAGTTGAGCTTTACACCTTGGCCTCCACCCAAAAGATATACGGATCGTCGGGCAGCTCATATTCCATGCTGGCTTCCGAGTTGAAAAATACGCCAATAGAAATACTTACCCAATGCTAAACACCCGCACCCAAAGAGGATAGGAGGATTACTTTGGAAAAAACGACGCAAAAAGTTGTATAATTCATTCCAATATTCTACTTTTGTTGCCATAAACGAAAAAGTTTAATGCTAAACGATTCTGTAGCGCTTTTTGCTGCAAATATTTTCGGTAATTTCACTTTAAATATTCCCTGCAAGAATTTGTTCTATTAGAAATTGCCTTAAGTAAGGCACATACACGATGCAATTAGTTATCCCCCAATAATCTTAAATTATAATTACACAATGGAAAATGATAGTGAAAATGACCCTTTGCGGGACAATATCTTGCAAATGCTAAAAGGGAAGGCGCTGGAAAAGCAGCGCATTTACGACAATACGTTTGAGATTTTTCAGCTGGTGAAAGAGGCGCTGCACGAGCTTGCCAACGAAATGAACGAAGAGCTGCAAGGGCTGGACAAGCGCGTGAAGCTGGAGTACCGCGACAGAGGGCAGTACGAGGCCGAAATACGGGTTGCCGGCGATATACTTGTGTTCAGCATGCACTCCAACGTTTTTCAGTTCGACCGCAGCCACATCATCTGGAAAACACCGTACGCCAAGCAGAGCGAAATAAATACCTACTGCGGCATGATAAACATATACAACTTCCTCACCGACTCATTCCGCCTCAACCGCTTGGACGACTTGGGCTACCTTGTAGGCCGCATTTTCATAAACAGGGATAACCGCTACTTTGTGGAAGGCAAGCGGCAAATGAGCTTCACCTGCCATAGCTTCGGAAGCAAAGCGATTGACAAAGACAGCGTGCGGCAAATTGCAGAAACAGCCATCCAGTACTCGCTGAACTTTGACCTGCTGGTGCCGCCGTACGACGCAGCAAAGATTGTGAGCGTTGGACAAATCAACAACAAAATAGAGGATTCCAAAATACAAACGGGCAAGCGGTTGGGATTTCAGTTTAACTCCGACGACGTTGTGAGCGAGGCAAAGCCCACGTACAGCAGCTAAGCCATGCGGGTTAGAGCAGCGGAGCAGGCAAAGCGTCTCTACGAGCAGGGGCTTGAGAAGCGCAGGCAGGGTAACCTGAGCGGCGCGCGCAACGATTTTTGCAGGGCTGCCGAGCTGGACTGCACCCTGCGCGAGGCAAAGGTTGCCGCCGACATGCTCGACGACATCCTGCGGTTTGGCAACACGGAGCAGCACAACGTGTAATTTCTCCGCTGGGACGAGGCTCTACCCCGCCCGTTTTAGTGAGGCTATAGCCTCGCATCTGCTATGTACAGGTAAAACTTGCTTGGATAATTGGGGCAAGGTAATACCTTGTCCCCAAAAAGTGTGCTTGAAAATACATCTGCTATTGCTTCCTCCGCATACTATTTTCTAATAATTGCTTCACGAAATCAGGCATTGCAATATTTTTGCTGTTTGCCACGGTTTTTATTGCATCATAGCTTTTCACCTCTTCGCCTTCCCATTGCAAATCAAACCTTCTGACCTCTTTTAGCGCAATATGGCTGTAGTTAAGAGGGTTTCCCCAATAACACCGAAGACACAAATCCGTATTCTTATCGTTTTGCCAATTTTCGCAATGTTCACAGCTCCAAGATTTTGCACGATTGCATGAAGCGCATAAAAGCATAAAATCTGCAATATCCTGTTTTCCGGTAATATCGCCGCCTACTTCGTAAGGAATTTTGTGGTCAATCTGCAAATACCTTTCCGCAAATTTACCATTACAAACGTCACATTTTCCGTTGCATGAATCAAACAGGGCTTTCTTAAATTCCCTTGGAAGTATTGCTCTGCCCGCAATTCGGTTGATCTGTAGCTGGTCAATATCGCCGAATTTGTAGGCTGCAATGGATTTCCCTTCTTTCGATTTAACCTTAAATGTTTCCAAAGGAATACCTGCTTCGCGTACATCTCTTGCCGCCCTTGGCGGATGATTATACCCGTAAGTGTTTTCTAAATCTTCGGTGGTGATGAATCCATACTGTAAAATATGTCCAATCACAACTTTAGCACGTTTATTTGTTATGGACAGGATATAATCCAGAAAATCTTGCGGATATTTTGACGCTTTTCTACCCATAAGCGGCGAATAATTCAGGTTGGTAATTTTGCCGTTCCACACTGTGCATGTCAATACGTTTTGTAAGCGCGGGTGACAAGTAGATAGCTTCGTAAGTATATGCTTTGCGGTTAAGCAAGGTGGCTTGCGTAGAACGTCCGGCATTAATTTCTATCTTATTTAGATTCAAAGCATCAGGTAAAGGTTTACCAAACGTTTTATCGCCTGTTCTGCCGTCAAAGCTCAAAATATACGGAATATCCTTTTGGTTAAGCTCATAAAGAGATAAAACAAAATCGTTGAAGTCAATATTTCCGGCATAGCTGAATCCGCCGTTTTGCCCGGTTCCCTGATACGGCGGGTCCATGTAAATCAAGTCGTTGGGCGTTGCGTTTTCAAGAAGGTAAGAGTAGCCTGTAGAGTATGTGTCAGTCTTGCCCTTAAGAAGTTGCGATACCCCCAAAATATCGTCCCGCATTATTCGCGGATTGCGTCCCAGACGTCTCTTGTCCGGACTTTGGTTAAAATTCCCCTGAGCATTGTACCGTACCGCTGCTTTTACGCATTTTGCCAAAAGAAAAAGCAGGTATTCGGGTTGCTGTGTTTCGTTAAACTTGCTACGGATTTCGTAGTAGTACTCCTCTTCATTTCCGTGCTGTCCATGCCAAATATCATTGTATCGCCCTATAATGTATTGGGGATTATTGATAATCGTGTCCCAAAGGTCTATCAACGGTTTGTTTATGTCATTAATAACAAAGCGGCTGGCTTTAAAGTAGAAAGCAGAGGCAATAGAAATGGCCGCAGAGCCGGCAAACGGCTCTATCAAGCGGTCGAACTTAGAGGGGAAAAATCGCAATATTCTATCCGCCAAATTTCGCTTGCTTCCCTGATATGGAATAGGGTGCGGTAATCTCATGTCAAATTTATCAAATAATTAATTCAACCCTCGTAAGCCATCCACCTTGCTGATTTATAAAAAATTGGCATGGAACTTTTACGAGCTACTGATAATTAGCAGATTTGCGTTGCAAAAAAAATTATGCTACGGGCCAAAGGTACAACAAAAATTGCAACCGTAACGGCAAAGGGCTCTTTCCAAGCAAGTAATTGGCGCGCAATACTAAAAACGGGTTTTCTCACTCCATTACCATCATGGCGTCGCCGTAGCTGCCAAAGCGGTATTTTTCTCTGATTGCCTTGTGGTAAGTTGACATGATGAGGTCGTAGCCCGCAAAGGCAGACACCATCATCAGCAGCGTAGAGTATGGCAGGTGAAAGTTGGTGATGAGCCTGTTGGGAATAAACACTTCGTAGGGCGGAAAAAGGAACTTGTTGGTCCATCCGCTGTAGGGGTTGATTGTTTTGAGGGTGGTAACGTTTGTTTCGAGCGCACGGAATGACGTTACGCCTACGGCGCACACATTTTTTTTGGCGGCTTTGGCAACATTTACTACATTTGCAGCCTGCTCGTTTATCTCCAGCTGCTCCGAATCCATTTTGTGCTTGGTCAAATCCTCCACGTCGATGCTGCGGAAAGTTCCCATTCCCAGGTGCAGGGTTATTTCGGCAAAGTTAATCCCCTTTATTTCGAGCCGCTTCATCAGCTCGCGGCTAAAGTGCAGCCCGGCAAAAGGCGCAGCGACGGCGCCCTCGTGCTTGGCAAAAATGGTTTGGTAGCGCTCAATGTCTTCGGGCACAACTTCGCGGCGCACCCAGCGCGGGATGGGAGTTTCGCCCAGCTTATAGAGAACTTTTCTGAATTTTTCGTGGTCGCCGTCAAAGAGGAAGCGGAGCGTTCTGCCGCGCGAGGTGGTGTTGTCGATTACTTCTGCCACGAGGTCGTCGTTGCCAAAGTAGAGCTTGTTGCCGATGCGGATTTTACGGGCGGGGTCAACCAGCACGTCCCACAGGCGCTGCTCGCGGTTGAGCTCGCGCAGCAAAAATATTTCAATCTGTGCGCCCGTTTTTTCCTTGTTTCCGTAGAGCCTTGCGGGGAAAACCTTAGTGTTGTTGAACACCATTACGTCGCCATCGTTGAAGTAGTTCAGAATATCCTTAAAAACTTTATGCTCAACTTTTCCTGTCTTCTTATGCAGCACCAGCAGCCTGGATTCATCACGATGAGCCGCCGGATGCTTGGCTATTAAATCCGGAGAAAGAGCAAACTTATATTGTGAAAGTTTCATTGTCAAGAATTTAAAAAGGGAACGTATAGAGAGAGTTTGTTAACTTCGCCAATTAGCAGCACGCAAATAAAATACACTTTTTCTACGTGCAAAATAAAATATTGTTTCACGTATTAATGCAATTATCGACAATTTAACGATTTATAGCGCAGAAAAGTGAGCCGGAGGCAACAGGGAAAGTTGTTCGGCGCTTACGCTGTCTTTGATGGAGTAGCAACCGCTGGCGGTTCGCCGCAGCCCGCAGAGGTGCGCCCCGCAGCCCAGCGCCTCGCCAAGGTCGCGGGCAAAGGAGCGTATGTAGGTTCCCCTGCCGCACCGAATGGCAACGGAAAGGTAGGGCAAATCAAATTCTTGCAGCTCAACGCCGTAAATGCTCACCAAGCTGGGCTTAACGTCAACCTCCAAGCCTTGCCGGGCTAAGGCGTAGGCGCGCTGTCCGCCCACCTGCTTTGCCGAGAACTGCGGCGGCGTTTGCAGCTGCTCGCCCAACATGCCGTGCAGCTGCCGCTCCACGCGCTCCCTTGTGATATGCCGGAAATCATACGTTTGGGCAACCTCCGTCTCCAAGTCGCAAGACGGCGTAACCGCGCCGAGGCAAATGTGCGCAAGGTATTCCTTTTGGCCTGCCTGCAAGCGTTCTGCCTGCCGGGTAGCCTTGCCGAGACAGATAATCAGCAAGCCCGTTGCCAGCGGGTCGAGCGTGCCGGCGTGGCCAATCTTAAACTTTTTTTCGCCCGTTTTGCGCTGCACCACCCGCTGCACGTAGCGTATAGCATCAAACGACGACCACCCGTAGGGCTTGTCAAAGGGCAGAATCACTTCATTTACCATTTCTCTATGCCATGATTTTTTTAAGGGAACAAATTTACGAAAGATTTTACACTTTGGCTTGAGAATTGCCGCAAGGTGAGGAAAATTGTAGTAAATCTTTAGCTGCCGTGTGCTTTGATGGCAACTTTTTTGTAACTTTGATAGCGTTCCTTTGCCCCCGAAAATTTATTTATCAAACAACTAAAAAACTATTCACATGAACACAAGAAAATTTACGTTATGCCTGACAAGCGGAATGCTTGGCATTTTTTTCGCGCTTTCGCTGCAAGCGCAAGTAACAACTTCGGCCATCACCGGAGAGGTCTCCGGCTCGGGTTCTCCCGTCACGGGCGCAGTAGTAACGGCTGTGCACCGGCCGTCGGGGTCGCGCTACGCCGTTATGACCAACAGCAGCGGTCGCTACCTGATGCAGGGGTTGCGTCCGGGCGGCCCGTACACCCTTGAGGTATCTTTTATGGGCTACCACACCTACTCGAAAGGCGATATTTACTTGCCGCTCGGCGAATCGGTCGCCGTTGACGCGGCTCTGTCCGAGTCGGCGCAAGCGCTGGAAGGCGTGACGGTTATCGCCAAACGCTCGTTTGAGCTGCAACGCACGGGCGCGGCGGAGAACTTTACGCGCGACGCTATCAGCGCGATTCCCTCCATTTCGCGCAGCATTTACGACGTAGCCAAGCTTACGCCGCAAGGCGCCATACTCGGCTCCGGAGGAAGCGGCATATCGTTTGCCGGAAGCAACAACCGCTACAACAGCTTCCAGATTGACGGAACGGTGAACAACGACGTGTTTGGACTGTCGGCAAGCGGCACTAACGGCGGACAAACCCACGCAAACCCAATTTCGCTGGACGCCATTGAGGAAATACAGGTAGTCATTGCTCCCTTCGACGTGCGGCAAAGCGGCTTTACCGGCGGAGGCGTCAACGCCATCACCAAGTCGGGCGCTAACGATTTTCACGCTTCCGCCTACGGATACTACAACAACCAAAACTTTACCGGAACAACCGCCGGCAAGGGCGTAACCGAGCGAAAGAAGCTCACGGAGCAATCCGACAAAACTTACGGGCTGACTTTTGGCGGCCCGATAGTAAAAAACAAGCTGTTCTTTTTTGTGAACGCGGAGCAGGCGGTAAAAACCTACCCGTCGGCGTACAACGTGGGGGACGGCTCGAACATTACAAAGGGCGAAGCCGACCAAATCGTGAGCAAGCTGAAAAACTTGGCCGGCGGGTACGACGGCGGAGGCTACGGCTCGCAGGATATTGATACCAAATCCACGCGGCTGCTTGGGCGAATAGACTGGAACATCAATAGCCAAAACAAGCTGTCGGCACGATACAGCTACCTGAAAGGCTATGACCCTATCTTCAGCAACACCGCCAACGCGCTTCACCTGAACAACAACGGCTACACAATGAACAACACAACGCACTCGGTTACGGCGGAGCTGACTTCGCAAATTTCGCCGGAGTGGTTCAACGAGCTCCGCGCGGGCTACACCGCCGTCCGCGACTTCAGGGAAATTCCGGGAATGGCCATTCCCTACGTAAAGATAAACCTCACCAACAGCCGCAGCGTGGAGCTGGGGTCGGAGCGCTACTCGCCCGCCAACTACCTCAATCAGGACATTTGGACAGTTACCGACAACGTTACCCTCCATAAAGGCAACCACGAAATTACCGTAGGGACGCACAACGAATTTTTTACGATGAAAAACCTTTTTATCCGCGAAAACTACGGCTCATACGTTTACAGCTCAATGGGCGACTTTTTGTCCATCGGAACGGAGGATGAGAAAGCGCCATACGAATACAACTACTCGTTTTCGCGCGAGGACGTTACGGGGAGCAAGCGGTGGGCGCCCACCTTTAGCGCCGGACAGTTTGCCTTCTACGGGCAGGACAGATGGACGGCGAGCAGCCGGTTTGCGCTAACGTACGGGCTGCGCGTGGACATTCCCGTATTCATGGACAAGCCGGGCGTCAACGCCGCCTTCAATGCGTCGGACGTAGCCAAGCGGTACGGGCTGGCAACCGACCAAATGCCCGCAACATCGCTCCTTGTGTCGCCCCGCGCGGGCTTTCGCTGGTACTTGGACAGCGACCGCCAAACTTTGCTTCGCGGCGGCGCCGGAATATTTACGGGGCGCATCCCCTTTGTGTGGATTTCCAACAGCTTTTCCAACACAGGCGTGGAGTACAGCCGTACCCGCCTGCAATCCGGCGATATGGCTGCGGCGGTAACCGACGGGTTCAAGTTTCAGATAGACCCCGCCAAGCAGTACCAGCCTTCGGCAACGATGACCTCCGAAATAGACGTGGTGGACAAAAATTTTAAGTTCCCGCAGGTGTTCCGCATTAACCTTGCGGCAGACCGCACCTTCCCGCACGGCTTCAAGGCAACGGTAGAGGCGCTGTACTCCAAAACGCTGAACAACGTGCTCTACAAAAATCTTGTGGTGGAGGAAAGCGGCAAGCTCCTGCAAAACGGCGGCGACCGGCGGCCGCTCTACCAGCCCGCCGTAAACCCCGCCACAAACGCTCCCTACACAAAGGAGTACACGGGCATTGTTTACCTCGCCAACTCGAGCAAGGGATACACCTACAGCCTGACGGGAAAGGTGGAAAAGAGCTTTGACTTCGGCATGAACCTGATGGCGGCTTACACCTTTGGTCATTCAAAGGGAATGAACGACGGAACGTCGAGTCAGGCAATCTCCAACTGGCAGTACAACGAAAATTGGCAGGGGGCAAACAACCCCGAGCTTTCGTGGGCGGATTTTGACGTGCCGCACCGCGTCGTCGGCGAAGCGTCTTACCGCAAAGAGTACGCCCGCCACTTTGCCACCACCGTGAGCCTGCTCTACAGCGGGCAGTCGGGCAGCCGCTACAGCCTTTGCTACCAAAAGGACATTAACGGCGACGGAGCGTCCGGCAACGACGTGATTTACATACCCACCGACGCGGAGCTGGCCGCCATGAGCTTTGCCGAGATTACTTCGTCTTCGGGCGTAACGGCCACTGCCGAGCAGCAACGCGCCGACTTGGGCAGCTGGATAAACGCCCACAGCGAGCTGAAAAGCAAAAAGGGCAGCTACGTGGAGCGCAACGGGCTACTATCGCCCTTTGAAAACCACTTTGACCTGCACATAGCCCAAGACTTTTTTGTAACCGTAGCCGGACGGCGAAACACCATACAGCTCTCGTTTGACGTGCTGAACGTTGGCAACTTGCTGAACCGTGCATGGGGCATGTATAACAGCCCGGCGTACTCCTACACCCCCATAGCCGTGAAAAGCGTTGACCCCAACGGAACGCCAACGTTTCAGTTTACCAAGCCCGCAGGCGATACGCTTTACGGAATTTCGGACTTTTACTCGCGCTGGCGTTCACAAGTGGGCGTAAGGTACATTTTTTAATTCTTTTGCCCACGAATTTTCACGAATTTTACACGTAAACATTAGAGCAAATTCATGAAAATTCGTGTAATTCGTGGGCAGAAAATAAATTTGAGAACAACAATCATGAAAAAGTTTATTCCATTTTTCGTCCTGCTTTTGGCAGTAAGCTCATGCACGCAGGAAAAACCCTACCTCGTTGTGCTGTCGATGGACGGCTTCAGGTGGGACTACTGCGATATTTACGATACTCCCAACCTTAACAAAATCCGCCAACGCGGAACAAAGGCAGAGTACGTGCAAAGCTCCTACCCAACGGTTACCTTTCCGAACCACTACAGCATTGCCACCGGACTTTACCCCGACCATCACGGCATTGTGAACAACACATTTTACGATGCAACGCTTAAGGACACGTTCAGCCTGTCGAGGCGCGGCTGCGTGGAAAACGCTGCCTACTGGGGCGGCGAGCCCATTTGGGTAACCGCCGAAACGCAAAGCGTAAACAGCGCCGTCTTTTTTTGGCCCGGCTCAGAAGCTCCGGTGAAGGGCGTGCAAGCTGACTTTTGGAAAAAATACGACGGCAGCGTTACGTTCGAGCAGCGCGCCGACACGGTGGAGAGCTGGCTAAAGCTGCCTCCCGCCATTCGCCCCCACCTTATTTTATGGTACATATCCGAGCCTGACCATACCGGCCACAAAACGGGACCTGACAGCGACAAAACGCGCAATATGGTGCACCGGCTGGACAGCTTGGTGGGCGTATTCATGGGCAAGGTAAGCCGATTGCCTCACGCCGACAAGGTAAACGTAATTATTACGTCAGATCACGGCATGGCGGCCACGTCGGAGGAGCGGATAGTTTACATGTCCGACTACCTCAAGCCCGAATGGCTCGAGCGGCAGTTTTGCCACACCATTGGGCTGCTGTACGCCAAGCACGAGCATCGCGAAAAGGTGTTGACAGCGCTACAAAGTGTGCCGCATATCCGCACATTCAAAAAGGAGGAGCTGCCGGAACGCCTCCACTACGGCCAAAATCCCCGCGTGGGCAGCGTTGTGGTAATCCCCGACTGCGGCTGGCTGCTGGCGGACAGCCGACAAGCGAAGCCGTCAGTCGGCGGTGCGCACGGCTACGACAACGAGTGCCGCGATATGAGGACGATATTTTTTGCCTGCGGGCCGGCCTTCCGGCAGGGCTACGCGCAGCCTCCCATGCGCAACGTAGATTTGTACAACGTAATGGCCGCCATCCTGCACCTGAAGCCTGCCCCTAACGACGGAAGCTTTGAGCGCGTGAGGGGAATGTTGCGGTAAAAGTCGGCAAACGCGCCAAAAACGCCCCAAACGCCCGAACGACGCCGCTACCGCAGCTGCCGGTAGTAGGTAAGCGTATCGTTGGGGAGGAGGCTGGGGTGAAGAATTTTTATCATGTCTTTCAGGATAAGGTGAGGGTTTACCGTTCCCGATTCAAAAAAGTCGCTTCCACCCTGCGGGCTTACGCGGGCAATGCTGTTGTACACGCTTCCGCGACGAAAGGCGGGGATATTTTCCACCAGCTTGTGCATGGCGCGCAGCTCGGCCATGCTTTTTGCCTGTCCGGTGTTGAGCCACACGTCGGCTGCTTGGGCGCGGCTATACGCCTGCTCTATGCTCACGGGGTAGCTGTCGCGCTGGCTCCGCAGCGCTATCACGCTTTCGCCACCGGCGTCGCTCAGCAGCTGCGCGGCGTTGCCCAGAGCGCCCGGCACAAACCACGCATCGCTCCAGGGCGCGTTGAGCAGCGTTGGCGTTTTGCGGGCTACGCCGCCGGTCCGCGCTTTCAGCGCTTCGTAGGCGTTGGCAACCTGCGCAAACTTTTCGATAGCCGGCTGTTCGCACCCAAAAAGTGCGGCAAAGGCAACCGCCCACTCCGCCTTCCCCAGCGGGTGGTTTTCGGTGTACTCGCCAATGTACATTACCTGCAAGCCCAGTTCCTTGAGCTTTGCAGCGGTGGCGGAAAATTCTCCTGCCACGCCGTAGGCAAAGATAACGTCGGGTTGCAGCGCAAGAATTTTCTCCATGTTGAGCGTATTTTCGTACCCCACATCGCTGATAAGCCCTGCGCGGCAGGCCTCCTGCATGGCGGAGTCGTAGAGGTATCCCGCCCCCGAAACGCCGACAATGCGCGCCTCCTGCCCAATGAAGCGGAGAAACGCCGCGTGCGTGGTGGACATGCACACGACGCGCTCGGGCGGTGCGCTGCTTAGCGCGTAGCGGTAGGCCACGTCCTTTGAATTTTGGAATGGGTTGAGCACGGTGAGCGTTTTTGCTCCGCCAAGCGTGTCAATGCAAAAGCCGGTGGCGTAGCGCGGCGTGTAGAAGTTGCCTTGAGCCTTGTTCTCCGGCGTTTGTTGCCCGCAAGAGCACAGCCACAACGCCGCTGCGCAGCACGCGGCGGACTTAAAAAGAGCGGTATTTGCCATTTTTTTCTTCGTTTTTTGGGTAGCATTGTATATTTGTACGTTAGCGCGGGCAGGCAACAGCTTTAGGCAGCTGGAAAAAGGAGTAAAATCTGCGCTATCCGTGCGCTAAAACAGCCAATTTGCGCCGCATCGTTTTTTTCATTGGCCGTAAAAGTACAACTTGCGCTCCAAATGCCGCTCAACGCCAAGCTAAATTAGTAGATTTTAAACATTTGCCGACCGCAATATGCTACCGTCGCCCGTTTTTTTGTACCTTTGAGGATTATATAAATGTAGCCTTATAAAACATAGCTATTTATGATTAGCAACTATTTGCGAAAGTTTGTGGAGGATAATCATCGCGTTATTATCCCTAATGTGGGAGCATTCTTAAGAAAAAATAATGCTAATATCTCTTTTAAAGCATCCATAACTTTCAGCCCCTTTTTACGCTTCAACGACGGATTGCTGGAAAATCTTGTGGCAGAAAAGGAAAATATATCCAAAGAAGCCGCCGCCGAAAAAGTGAGCCGGTTTATACAGGATATGAAGGCATGCATTGCCGGAAAACGTCCGTTTTACATCAAAAATTTAGGGGCGTTTTATCAGGACGAGCGGAACGCTGTGCAGTTTATTTACGCCGAAACAGAGCAGGAGGCACGTAGCAAATTTCGCGAAGTAGTAGAAGTAGAAATAGTAGAAGTAGTAGAAGCAGCAGCAGTGGAGAACGACGCGCCTCTTCGGGATTATTCCGAAAAAGAAGAAATAATATCTGTCCCGGCAGAAGAAGAGCCGACAAGCGTCGCCGAAAGCGAAGAGCCCCGGCAGAACGCCCCCCAAAATCAGGCACAGCAGCTCGAAACCGCAAGCGATTCGCTACAACGGTGGATGGCGAAGCGAAAAAAAGACGTTGAAGAAATGTCAAAAAGCGCAAAACAGCCTGAAAATCCCCCAAAAATTGAACATGATGATTTCGATATTGCGTCATCCGGGCAGAGCAACGCCACGCCAACGTTGGCTGAAGCGGCGCACCCCGAGCAGGCGCAGAAGCCGCAGCAGGAAGGCGAACACCCCTCCCCCAATCAGGCAGGTACGGCGGATGAGGCTAAGCAACTCCGTCAGGAGGCAATAGCGCGAGCCCTTGCGGAGAAAAAGCGCAAGGAGCAGGCAAGGCGCGAGGCGGAGGAAGCCGCAAAAACCCGGGGCGACGCAGCGCAGACGACCGGCGAAAACAGCGCGCCGCTTGTGCCCGGAGCGTGGGAAAAAGACGTCATGGGAAAGCGAAAATCACGCTCGTCGGCCGGCATACTGGTTTTCTTGGTCATCGTGGCGCTTATTTTTGTAACCGGCATACTTTCCCTTCTCTACGAGCATTCCATGTCCGATTTCTTTGGCGAGGCTTCTGAGGCCGGCGAAGTGAGCGTTCCGCCGGAAAAAACAGCGCTGCAAAGCCCTGCACCCACACCCGCACCCGTGCGCCAGCCAAACGCTTACTATATTGTTACCGGAGTGTTCAACTTTGAGAATAACGCGCATACCGTATCCCAAAAGCTGTACGCCGCACAAAAGCTGAAAACAGAAGTTGTAACGCTACACGACGGTAAATTTGCCGTCAGCTTGAGCCGGTACGACAGCAATGACGCCGCCTTGAAAAATATCAACAAATACAAAAAGCTGGAAATCGACGTTTGGGTGGCATACTAAAATCAAATTAATCAGCGTAATCCGTATGGGATTTTTAGGCTTTGGAGCAAATCGCCTGCTGAACACGGGCGATTTTTTGATGGAAAAACGCGAGGGCAACAAGCGTTCGCTACTCCACAAGGAGATTGGGGAGATAGTGTACACCAAGGTCAAGCATAGCCGCAACATTCGCATTGCGCTGCGCCCGGGCAAGCCGGTGAGCGTAACCCTACCCTGCCACGTCAGCTACGCCGAAGCCGACAAGCTGGTATGCGAAAAAATGGCGTGGATAAGGGAAGAGCTGCAAAAAATCAGGGAGTATGAGCAAAACCGGCAGCAATTTTCGGATGAAGATACGGAGCGATTTCGCAGGCAGGCAAAGCAACTTCTGCCCAAAAGAGTGGAAACCTTAGCGGCGCGGTACGGATTTACCTACAACAAAATATCTATTAAGAACATTCACTCGCGCTGGGGAAGCTGCTCGGTGCAAAACAACCTCAACTTTAGCATTTACCTCATGTGCCTGCCGGACGACTTGGTAGATTACGTAATTCTGCACGAGCTGTGCCATACGCTGCACAAGAATCACGGCCCCAAGTTCTGGGCGTTGCTGGACGCGGTAACCGGCGGCAAAGCCAGAGAGCAGGCAGCCCTCATGCGCAGGTACAGCACGCAAATGTTTTAGCCTCTACCTTTCGCTGCGGCTCCCCTTGCTGAGAATTTTTATGGCCTCGCTTATCCTTTCAACCGGCTCCTGCTGCCCAATGTGCACAAAGTTGTCCCGCAACGTTTCCGCCAGCTTGCATACGTACAGCCGGTTGCTGCAAGTATGCAGGTAGCGGCGCTGGTCGCTTTCGTCTATCTGGTTTCGGTTTACAATCAGCTCCACCTGCTGCCTGCCCAAAACCTGCCCGTGAAAAAACGGGTAAATGTAGAACAGCGACTGCCCGTCGTCGCAGTATTCGTCGAGGTAGGCAAGCATAATTCCGCAGGACATGTTAAGCCCTTTTATGGGGAGGCTCAGCTTTTCGGCTACGCAGAGGTAGAGGGTCGAAAGCGCAACGCTGTTGCCCACCTTGTTTTGCAGCAAGTAGTCTATGAGAAACAGGTCGGGCGAGTTGCCGGGCTGCGAACCGTTGTTGCGAAATTTGTACGTGTGGAACAGGGTCTGGTTGATGATGTTTACTTTTTCCAGCGCAGTGAGGTAGTCGTTAAACTTTAGCCATATCGCCTTGCAGATGCTGTTGAGCGCTTGCGCGAGCGGCTCGCAGTCAATACCGGGGTGCAGGAGTTTTGCCATGCAGTACGCGCCGTGAAAGAGGTCCGTTGCCCCTGCGTCCACCCACTCCCTGAGCTTTTGCAGGGTTACGTTGCCCTGAATTTGCGCAATAACCTGCTCAATGCGCGTCAGCAACACCTCTCCGAGGCACCCCTGCCACGCCCGCTCAAGGTCGGGGATAATGCTCTCGCCTTTGGAGCATAACCGGTTCATGGCGGCCAGCGCTATTTCGCTGTCGCTGTCGTCCAGCAAGCTGATGAGCGACGATACTTCTCCCCTTTTCATGTTCATTTCAGCTTTTCCAGCGCCATTGCTATCATGTTGTCCACCGCCTTTTGGTAGTCCACGTTCATGTCGAGTATCGCGCGGTTGGCAATTATGGTGCAAATAGTCAGCGCCTGATGGTTTAACAATTTGGACAGCCCGGCGATAGCCGACCCCTCCATTTCAAAGTTCGTAATCCGCTTTCCGTCGATTCGGAAGCGCTCTATTTTTTCGTTCAGCAGGGGGTCGGCGAGCGGCAGGCGAAGCACGCGCCCCTGCGGTCCGTAGAATCCCGGGGCGGAAATGGTCATTCCCTCAACGGTAGCGTCGGAAAACAGGCCGATGAGCTCGGGGGAGTTTTCTACAAAGTAGGGCTTTGCGCAGAGGTCGCTCCACGCCGTGTGCCGGAGGAAAGCCGCCTCGTAGTCGAGGCGCGAAACCTCGTTGCGGCGGGCGTAGAAGTTGAGCAGCCCGTCGAACCCGATGCTCACGTGCGAGCTCACCATTGCGCCCAGCGCAATATCGGGCTGGAGCGCGCCGGAGGTGCCCAGCCGCACCAGCCGCAGCGTGCGGTGCGAATCTTTCGGGAGGCGGGTTTTCAGGTCGATGTTTGCCAGCGCGTCCAGCTCGTTGACCACAATATCGATATTATCCGTACCAATGCCGGTGGAGGTTACCGTCAGGCGCGTACCCTCAAAAACGCCCGTGTGGGTAACAAACTCGCGGTTACTTTTTTTTACCTCAACCTTGCCGAAGTGCGCCGATACGGCAGCCACCCGGCTGGGGTCGCCCACCAGAATGACCGTATCGGCAAGGTCTTCCGGCAGCAGGTGAAGGTGAAATATGCTCCCATCGTCGTTGATGATGAGCTCTGAAGGTGCAATCATAGCGATGAATTAAAAAATTACGAATTTGGGCTGCGCAGGCGCATAATCGCGCGCCTCTTTGCAGCCGCTGCCCAGTAACAAGCTGTCAAAAGTAGCAAAAAAGTTGAAAAG
>JAITAP010000062.1 GCA_031284065.1 Prevotellaceae bacterium | reverse complement strand
AAAAGTTGTGGCGCAAGCAATTCAAAATTCAGAATTTAAAATTCAAAATTTATGATAAAGGTTTCTTTCCCCGATGGCAGCACGCGCGAGTATGAAAGCGGCGTAACGCCGCTACAGGTTGCCGAAAGCATCAGCCCCCGGCTTGCCGCCGACGTGCTGAGCGCTACCGTGAACGGCGAGCTGCAAGACCTGCGCTTTCCCATTGCGGGCAACGCCACGCTCAAGCTGCACAAGTTTGACGATGTCGAAGGCAAGCACGCCTTTTGGCACTCTTCCTCGCACCTGATGGCGGAAGCGCTGGAGCTGCTTTACCCGGGCGTAAAGTTCGGCATTGGGCCTGCCATCGAAAACGGCTTCTACTACGACGTAGAGCCTCCGCAGCCCATCGTGGAGGCCGATTTGGAGAAGATTGAAAAGAAAATGCTGGAGCTGGCGCGCGAAAAGCAAACCTTTGTGCGCCGCGAAGTCCCCAAAGCCGAAGCGCTCAAAACCTTTGGCGACAAAGGCGAAACTTACAAAATGGAACTGATAGGCGACCTGCAAGACGGTACTATCAGCTTCTACACCTGCGGCACATTCACCGACCTTTGCAGAGGCCCGCACATCATAGATTCGTCCATCATCAAGGCGGTGAAGCTCACCTCCATTGCCGGCGCATACTGGCGCGGTAACGAAAAGAACAAAATGCTTACCCGCATTTACGGCATTACCTTTCCGAAGCAAAGTCTGCTCGACGAGTACCTCAAGCTGCTGGAGGAAGCCAAGCGTCGCGACCACCGCAAAATAGGCAGGGAAATGGAGCTGTTCACTTTTTCCGAAAAAGTGGGGCAAGGCTTGCCGATATGGCTGCCCAAAGGCGCTGCGCTGCGCTTCAGGCTCGAAGATTTTTTGAAAAACATACAGAAAAAGTACGGCTACCAGCAGGTCATCACGCCGCACATTGGGCACAAGCAGCTCTACATAACTTCGGGGCACTACGCCAAGTACGGCGCAGATTCGTTCAAGCCCATTAAAACGCCGGACGAAAACGAGGACTTTTTGCTCAAGCCGATGAACTGTCCGCACCACTGCGAGATATACCGCAGCAAGCCGCGTTCGTACAAGGATTTGCCTGTTCGCTTGGCAGAGTTCGGCACAGTGTACCGCTACGAGCAAAGCGGCGAGCTGCACGGGCTTACGCGCGTTCGCGGGTTTACGCAGGACGACGCCCACCTTTTTTGTACCCAAGACCAAATTAAGGACGAGTTCAAAAAGGTTATAGATATTATTCTGTACATTTTTAAGCTGTTCGATTTTCAGGAATACACGGCGCAAATATCGCTGCGCGACAAGGTCAACCGCGAAAAGTACATTGGTAGCGACGAGAACTGGGATAAGGCAGAGAGCGCCATCATAGAAGCCGCCGCCGAAAAGGGGCTAAAAACGGTGGTGGAGTACGGCGAAGCGGCCTTCTACGGGCCAAAGCTCGACTTTATGGTGCGCGACGCCATCGGGCGCAAGTGGCAGCTGGGAACTATTCAGGTGGACTACAACATGCCGGACAGGTTTGAGCTGGAGTACGTTGGCACGGACGACAAGCGCCACCGTCCGGTGATGATTCACCGTGCGCCTTTTGGCTCTATGGAGCGCTTTTTGGCGGTGCTTATTGAGCATACCGCCGGCAAATTCCCGCTTTGGCTCACGCCGGAACAAGCCGTTGTGCTGTCAATTAGCGAAAAATACAACGACTATGCAGAAAAAGTAGCGGAGCAACTTAACGATGCCGACGTGCGTACCCTCGTTGACAACCGTAACGAAAAAATTGGGAAGAAAATCCGCGACAACGAGCTGCAACATACTCCCTACCTCCTCATAGTTGGCGAAAAGGAAGCGGCGGAGGGCGCTGTAGCCGTGCGGCGGCAGGGCGAAGGTGACAAGGGGGTGATGAAAGTGGAGGAATTTGCCCGATTTGTGAAGGACGAGGTTAAGAAAATGCTGGAGGTTTAGCGCCTTTTGCAGCATTACCCTCAATACAAAATAAACTAATTCGTAAAAACTAAATGAGCGTACTCTCTAATATTGTCGCGTCATGTAATTCCATCAGGAGTGAGCCGAATACGACAATTTGAAATGTACCAACAAATTCATCATTATAAAAATCAAAAAGACAAAAAAAGATTATGGCAAAAATCAACTTTGGCGGCGTTGTAGAAGATGTTACAACGCGCGACGAATTTTCTATGGAGAAAGCACGCGAGGTGCTTAAAAACGAAACGATAGCAATTATCGGCTATGGCGTGCAGGGACCTGGGCAATCGCTCAACCTGCGCGATAACGGTTTCAACGTAATTGTAGGTCAACGCAAGGGCGGCAAAACTTGGGACAAGGCAGTAGCCGACGGCTGGGTGCCCGGTAAAACCCTGTTTGAAATAGAGGAAGCCGCGCAGCGAGCCACCATTGTTCAGTACCTGCTTTCCGATGCCGGGCAGATTGAAATGTGGCCTAAGCTGAAGCAACACCTTACGGCAGGCAAAGCCCTGTATTTCTCGCATGGCTTTGGAATTACGTTCAACGAGCAGACGAGCATTGTTCCACCCGCAGATATTGACGTAATTCTGGTTGCCCCCAAGGGGTCTGGAACGTCGCTACGCCGCTTGTTTGTGGCAGGAAAAGGGTTGAACTCCAGCTATGCCGTTTATCAGGATTCCACCGGCAGAGCACGTGAAAGGTGCCTTGCGCTGGGCATTGGCGTTGGGTCGGCATATCTGTTCGAAACCAACTTCAAAAAGGAAGTTTACTCCGACCTCACAGGAGAGCGCGGAACGCTTATGGGGTGCATACAGGGTGTTTTTCAGGCGCAGTACGATGTGCTCCGCAAGAACGGACATTCGCCCAGCGAAGCGTTCAACGAAACGGTAGAGGAGCTTACGCAAAGCCTGATGCCGCTTGTCGCCGAGAATGGCATGGATTGGATGTACGCTAACTGTTCGACCACCGCACAGCGCGGAGCGCTGGATTGGCGGCACAAGTTTTACGCCGCAGCCCTTCCGGTGTTTGAAGAGCTGTACAAGAGCGTAGCTTCCGGCGCAGAAGCCAAGCGCACCATCGAAACATGCAGCAAGCCCGACTACCGAGAAAAACTCAACGCCGAGCTGGCGCAGCTGCGCGAAAGCGAAATGTGGCAGGCCGGCGTAGCCGTACGGCAGCTAAGACCGGAAAACAACTAACGCTTTTGCTACGCTGACTAAGTCAAGCATTAATAAAAGCACATTTAGAAAATTCGAGTATGAAGACAGCGCTTGTTTCATGCTCGAATTTTATTGTTTTAGAGCACATTACATTTCCTCCATTGTAAATATTCGATGAAGCACCTATACAATATCCGAAGAATATTGGTAAATATGTCGAATATGTCCGAAAAATACTGGTAAATTTGGAGAGCACGTCCGAAGAATACTGTAAAATTCGGTGAGTATATCCGAAAAATATTGACAATTTTAGTGAGCATATCCGAAGAATACTATAGAATTTGGTGAGTACATCCGAAAAATATTATAGAATTCGGTGAATATACCCGAAAAATGCTATAGAATTTGGTGAGTATACTCGAAGAATACTATAGAATTCGGTGAGTATACTCGAAGAATACTATAGAATTCGGTGAGTATACCCGAAAAATACTATGGAATTTGGCGAATATATCCGAAGAATACTATAGAATCTGGTGAGTATATCCGAAGAATACTATAGAATTTGGTGAGTATATCCGAAGAATACTATAGAATTTAGTGAGTATATCCGAAGAATACTGTAAAATTTGGTGAGTATATCCGAAAAATACTATAGAATTTGGTGAGTATATCCGAAGAACATTATGGAATTTGGTGAGTACAACCGAAAAATATTATAGAATTTGGTGAATATGCCCGAAAAATACTATGAAATTCGGTGAGTATACCCGAAGAATACTATCGAATTCGGTGAGTATACCCGAAGAACATTATGGAATTTGGTGAGTACAACCGAAAAACATTAGGAAATTTGGTGAGTACGTCCACTAAATTTGTATTAAATTATCGGATATAATCGAAAAATCAGAATCGATTTTTCGGAAATCAATTGTTTTTGCATATCTTTGTCGCATGATTTTGACCGTAGAAAACAAATGTATAAAACGTAACGTATTAATAAGTGAGTAAGAAAAATGAAAGTAAAATACCAAAAATCAAAGCGATGATACAAAGAATACTTTCCCAGACCATAGAAAAAGATTTTTTCAAGCAGAAAATCATAGCGGTATTGGGACCTCGGCAAGTAGGCAAAACGACTTTGCTGAAACAAATTGTAGGGAATAGCGATAGCGTGTTGATGCTCAATTGCGATAACCTCGACGAACGCTTAGCATTGGAAAATAAAAACACTACGGAACTACGCCATCTATTTGGCAACCATAAGATTGTTTTGATTGACGAAGCGCAGCGCGTAAAAAATATTGGCTTGACCCTAAAAATAGCGGCTGATACTATACACGATATACAAGTTATTGCCACCGGCTCTTCGTCGCTTGATATAGGACACGAAATTAATGAGCCTGCCACCGGAAGGCTGCTGGAATACAAACTTTTCCCGTTCAGCTGGCAAGAATTGGCAAACTCATCGTCGGTGCAAGACGAACATCGGCTACTGGAATATCGTATGATTTACGGCATGTATCCCGAAGTCGTTACTAACTCCGACGACGCAAAAAGAATTCTTAGAACTCTTACCAATAGCTATTTGTATAAAGATTTGCTTGCCTATAAAGGGATAAGAAAACCTGACGTTTTGCAAAGGCTGGTACAAGCTATCGCGTTACAGCTGGGAAGCGAGGTGTCATACAATGAGCTGAGCCGCTTGGTGGGCATAGACAAAGAAACTGTGGAAAATTACATTGATTTGCTTGAAAAATGTTTTATAGTATTCCGTTTAGGTTCTTTTAGCCGTAACTTGCGTAAGGAAATACGCAAAGGGAAAAAAATATACTTTTACGATAATGGAATACGCAACGCCATACTATCCAACTTTGCTCCTTTGTCTCTCCGGCAGGATGTGGGCGCTTTGTGGGAAAATTTTATGGTGAGCGAACGCTTAAAATACAACGCTTACTTTGGCCACTACCCCCAAAGCTACTTTTGGCGTACGCAAGACCAGCAAGAAGTTGATTTGATAGAAGAAGAAGATGGGCAGATAAAGGCTTACGAATTTAAGTGGAACGCTCGCTTAAAAAAAGTTAAACAGCCAACAGCATTTATCGAAAACTACCCTCAATCGCAATGGCAGGTGATTACTCCTGAAAACTACCGCAGCTTCATAGAGCATGGTTGCTAAACCACCATACCGTATTGTTCACAACAAAACTATGCTGTTAATTTCACGACAGTAACTCTGTAAATTAGGTGCAAAGATTTTTCCTTGCAGGAGAAATCTTTGCACTATAATTTTTCGTCTGCGCTGTACTTTCACATATTTATGCTAAATATTTTTGCTGCAAATTGCAGTGAAAATTTCCACATGAAAAATTTTTGTCAATGCCGTTCGCAAAAATAGTAGAATTTTTGTTACCTTTGACGCTCCTTATCAATGATAAATAAGTTATGAATCAAGAAGAACTTTTCAAAAAACTGATAGCACACTCCAAAGAGTATGGCTATATTTTTCCTTCGAGCGAAATATACGACGGACTTAGCGCTGTGTACGATTACGGTCAGTATGGCTCGGAGCTGAAGAATAACATTAAGCGCTACTGGTGGGAGGCAATGGTGCGCCTCAACGAAAATATTGTAGGCATTGACGCCGCTATTTTTATGCACCCCCGCACGTGGGAGGCGTCGGGGCATGTGGGAGCGTTCAACGACCCGCTCATTGATAACAAGGACTCCAAAAAGCGCTACCGCGCCGACGCGCTGCTCGAAGAGCACATTGCCAAGCTGGAGGAAAAAGCGGAGAAAGAAGTGAAAAAAGGTCGTAAAAAATTTGGCGATACCTTTGACGAAACTCAATTTCGCGCTACCAACCCCAACGTTCAGCGCAGCGCAGCTAAGGCCGACGAGGTGCGGCGGCGTATGGTTGAGGCGCTCACAAAAAATGACCTCGAAAGCGTACGCCAGCTTATTTTAGACTGCGAAATTGTTTGCCCCATATCCGGCACGCGCAATTGGACGGAAGTACGGCAGTTTAACCTGATGTTTGAAACAAAAATCGGGTCGGTGAGCGACGAATCTTCCACCCTCTACCTGCGCCCCGAAACGGCGCAGGGCATTTTTGTAAACTTCCTGAACGTACAAAAAACGGGGCGCATGAAAGTTCCGTTTGGCATTGCGCAAATAGGCAAAGCGTTTCGCAATGAGATTGTAGCACGTCAGTTCATTTTCCGTATGCGCGAGTTTGAGCAAATGGAGATGCAGTTCTTTGTCCGCCCGGGCGAGGAGATGAAGTGGTACGAATACTGGAAGGCAGCCCGCCTTAAGTGGCACCAGACGCTGGGCATGGGCGATGCGAACTATCGCTACCACGACCACGATAAGCTGGCGCACTACGCCAACGCTGCGTGCGATATTGAATTTCGCTTCCCCTTTGGGTTTAAAGAGCTGGAGGGTATTCACTCGCGCACCGATTTTGACTTGGGTAACCATCAAAAGTTTTCCGGCCGCAAGCTGCAATACTTTGACCCTGAAACAAGCGAAAGCTACGTACCCTATGTTGTAGAAACATCGGTAGGCGTTGACCGCCTGGTGCTGTCGGTATTAGCAAATTCATACAGCGAAGAGAAGGTGCAGAAAGACGGCGAGGAAAGCGGAGATAGAGTAGTGCTGCGAATTCCTGCGCCCATTGCTCCGGTAAAGCTGGCGGTATTGCCGCTTGTGAAAAAGGACGGTTTGCCCGAAAAAGCACGCGAAATACTTGCAAACCTAAAGTACGACTTCAGCTGCCAGTACGACGAGAAAGATTCCATAGGCAAGCGCTACCGCCGTCAGGATGCCATAGGCACGCCGTTTTGCATAACAGTTGACCATCAATCGCTGGAAGATAACACAGTAACCATTCGCTACCGCGACAGCATGGAGCAAGAACGTGTAGCGATTGGCTCTTTGCACGGCATCATGAGCGAAAAAGTGAGCCTGCGCTCGCTGCTTGGCAAGCTGTAATGACGAAACATTTATTTATCATTAGTAAAATATATTAGAATAAACAAAAATAGAGAATCGATTATGAAAAAAACTAAAACTTCGAGTGGAAAATGGTGGCATTTTTTATTGCCGGTAGCTTTTTTTATCGCCATCTCGGCAGTTTACTTTAGCCCTGTGTTCAAAGGCAAAGTTATACAGCAAGGCGATATGACTAACGCTGAAGGAATGGCACAAGAAGTTAAAAAATTCTACGAAGAAACCGGAGAAACTTCTTGCTGGACAGGCTCCATGTTCTGTGGAATGCCGGCTTACCACGCAGGAATCTTCGGAATTGGACCAACAAACTACGTGAGCTACTTAACAAAGCCATTCATGGTATTCGACTACCTTTCCATGTCTATTATTGTGGTGTGCCTTGTTGCCTTTTACCTGCTAATGCTGTTGCTCGGCCTAAATATCTGGCTTGCCACATTAGGCGCTATTGCCTTTGCCTTTTCATCGTACAACTTTATTATAATCGAAGCGGGTCATATTACAAAAGCATACGCCATGGCATACATGCCGGTGGTAGCTGCCGGTGTGCTTATGGCGTATCGCGGCAAGATTGTGCTGGGAGCCGCCATTACGGCGATAGCGTTATCGCTGCAAATAGGCAGCAACCATTACCAAATCACCTACTACCTTGCCTTCATTGTATTAGGATTGGTATTATCCTGTTTTTTCTACATGCTCAAGCAAAAGCAGCTCAAGCGGTTCATTGCTGCTTCGGGCGCTTTGATGCTGGCCGCAGCATTTGCGATAACAGCCAATGCAGTTGGCATCTACGTTAACTACGAAATGGGACAAGAGAGTATTCGCGGAAAATCGGAGCTTACGCCATTAGGCGAAGATACGGAGCAACCCAAAAGTTCGGGGCTTGATAAGGATTACGCTTTTGCGTGGAGCTACGGAAAAGCCGAAACGTTTTCGCTGCTTATCCCGAATATTCATGGCGGAGCGTCCGGTGGAGAGCTGAGCTCTTCGTCTGAGGTCTATAAAGCGTATAAGGCAAAAGGCGCTCAGCTGGGAAAGTCTATCCAATCATACACCTATTGGGGCGAGCAGCCATTTACCTCAGGGCCTGTTTATCTTGGCGCAGTAGTGTGCTTTTTATTTATGCTTGGCCTGTTTACGCATAAGCATCCTGTCAAGTGGTGGCTGTTTGGGCTGACAATTTTTTCTATCTTTTTATCGTGGGGAAAAAATCTGGAGTGGTTCAATGATTTTCTCTTCTACCACCTTCCCTTGTACAACAAATTTCGGTCTCCATCCATGGCGTTAGTCATAGCCCAATTTACCGTGCCGCTGTTGGCGTTGCTCACGCTAAAAGATTTGTTTGACAAAAAAACCTCCCTGACCGATTTTAAGAAAGGGTTGAAGTATGCGCTGGGCATAACGGGAGGAATCTGCCTAATCCTCTCGGTTGTGCCGGGCATGTTCTTTGATTTCAGCTCATCATTCGACGCCACCTACAACATGCCGGATTGGTACCACACCGCTTTGCTTAGCGACAGAGAAAGCCTGCTCCGCTCCGACGCTTTTCGCTCGCTGGTGTTCATTGTGCTTGCGGCGGGAGTGCTTTACTTTTTCATGAGAGGCACGCTGAAATCCGGTGTGTACGCTGCTGTGGCCATTGCTGTGCTTACGCTGATAGATTTGTGGCAGGTGGACAAGCGGTACCTCAACGATGATAACTTTGTGTACCCCAAAAATCAAAGGCGGCAGTTTGCCAAAAGCAAAGCAGACGAGCTGATTTTGCAGGATACAAGCCAATCGTACAGGGTGCTTTCGCTAAATAATCCGTTCAACGATTCTTTTGTTTCGTACTACCATAAGTCCATTGGCGGGTACAATGGGGCCAAGTTGCGTCGCTATCAAGAATTGATAGAGCGTAGAATTACGCCCGAAATGCACCTGTTCACCTCGCAAGCAAGCAATGCGCGTAGCGCTGACGAAGTGGAAGCGCTTATGGGTAGCCTTTCCACGCTCAACATGCTCAACATGCGCTACATTATTCACAACAAAGATGCGGCGCCAATTCGCAACAATGCAGCTTACGGAAATGCGTGGTTTGTGGACAGCTTTAAAATTGTAGAGAATGCCGATGCCGAAATGGCGCTGCTGAGCAAAGTTGATTTGCAAAAGACGGCCATTGTTGACAAGCGATTTGAACAGCATCTGGCGGCGTACCAAAATCCGCAACCAACCGGAAGCGCAACCATCAGGATGGCGAAGTACAAACCCAACGCCGTTACCTACGAATCGCGCTCCGATGCCGACAGATTGGCTGTATTTTCGGAGGTTTACTACGCTAATGGATGGAAGGCATACGTGGACGGTCAGCCTGCGCCGCACTTCCGCGCCAACTGGATATTACGCGGCATGGTCATTCCGGCAGGGGAGCACGCTATCGAATTTAAATTTTACCCCGACGGATACTACAACGCCATAAAAACCACCCGGGCGTCATCTGCGGCATTGCTTTTGGTGCTTGCGGGCGGAGTTGTCTTTGCGCTGCGCAGAAAAAAAATTGCTTCAAATTTGCCTGCCAAATAATTTTGCTGTATAAAAGCGTAAAGCAAACCACACATGGCGAATGGCAGTAGGCAGCGCCCCATAGTAGTGCGACATGATACGGAAGCGTTCTTTAAGGGACGCTTTTCGTTTTTGTGATGATAGCCCTCCGACAAGGAAATTGGATAAAATCAAGTGGGTATTATGCACATATTTTGCCTGCCTGAGGCAACGGATGCACCAATCAAAATCGGCGACAAGCGAGTAGCGCAAGCTATAGGCCGGAGCAATGCTGCGCCTTACAATAAATGACTGGTGGCATACCATCATTCCCTTGCTGAAGCTTCGCCATGTGAGCGATTTTGGGGCTTTCAGCCGTCGAGCGGCAATGAATTTTTCATCCATATTCGTCAAGCTTGTTTCTCCGTAAATAATATCGGGAAAATTTGTTGCAAGCGGTATGCTGCGTACAACCTCTTCTATGGTGGTTTTGCTGTGCAACGTATCGCCGGCATTCAAAAACCACACGTAATCACCTGTTGCCATGCGCAACCCTTTGTTCATTGCATCGTACAATCCGCTGTCCGGCTCGCTAATCCGGCGGGAAATAGCAAAAGCATACTGCTCAATGATGGCTTTCGTTTTATCCGACGAGTTCCCATCCACAATAATATATTCAACTTGCGAATACGTTTGGTTTAGCACGCTCAAAATCGTACGCTCAAGCACCTTTTCAGCGTTGTAGGTGACAGTGATGATTGAAAAAAGCATAACCTTAGATTATTTTTATCAGCATTAAAAATTATTCAGAAACCACTTCCATGCCGGCACAATGTCAGCATATTTTTTACCATATTTCTCGGTTAGCTCCGTGTCTTTAGTAACGATGGTTCCGCGCGGCAATTTGTATCGCTCAAGGGCCTCCAAGAGTCCATCTACTTCGCGCTGCCGGTTTTCAGGCGTCAGCTGTTCGCATACCTGAACTGCTTGCACAATAGACGCTCCACTACGTACTATAAAATCGCATTCTCGCTTATCTTTATGAAAGTACAATTCGCTCCCGCTATTTCGCCGTTTGAGCTCTATAAACACGGCATTTTCGAGCAATCTGCCGCTATCTCCCGAAAAAGAAAACGCAACAATATTGCGCAGCCCGTTGTCTATGGCGTACAGTTTTTTGTTGGAAACATGCTGTTTTTTTAGCGAAAAATCATACTTGGAAAGCATACAAAGCAGGTATGCCTCTTCCATATTCGAGAGGTAATCTTTCACTGTAGTGCTACTTTTGAGCTGCAAGTTTTTGGCCAAGTTCTCGTAGCTAAATTCTTTAGTTACATTAGTCATAGCATAGTTAGCCAGCTCACGAAATGCTTTCTTTTCACGTATGGCGAAACGAAATAAAACATCCTTATAGAGAACATTATCATAGAGCATGGTCAAAAAGCTGCGCTCTTTGGTTTTACAGTAGTATGGAAATCCGCCATGCAGCAGGTATGAGTCGAAAGCGTGCAGTATTTTTGCCTGCTTGGTCGTGGTGATTACACTTTTTGTAGATACCTTGCACAGCTGCAAGTATTCGCGAAATGAAAAAGGGTAAAGCTCTATTTGCCGGTACCTTCCGGTAAGATGTGTTCCCAGCTCGCTGCTCAGCAACTTGGAGTTAGAGCCGGTAACAAAAATCTTGTAGCCTTCATCGTGGACACGTCTAACAAAACGCTCCCACTGCGGCACGTTTTGCACTTCATCCAGATAGATAGTTTTAAAGTTGCCTTGCTTTTGCCATAGCAGCATGAGCATGGCAAAATCGCTCACATCAAAGCTGATGAGACGTTCGTCATCAAAGTTGAGGTAGCAAAAGTTTTTATCTTTTGCCGCAAATTGCCGGAGCAATGTCGATTTACCGGAGCGCCGTATTCCGGTAATTACTACAATCAATTCCGTTTTGAGGCAAGCTTCGTAGTCAACTTCACGCGGGACGCTTAAATCCTGCTTTCTGAAACGCGCATGTTGCTCTTGTACTACTAGTTCTAAAGTTGATAAATTTACCATACGTAATATTGTTACTAATAATATTTCGACAAATATACATATTATTACTGCAAATAAAAAATATTTATCGATATTTATAATACTGATATTTACATTATACCAATATTACAAATATGGATAAATAGTAATTATTCATATTTATAATACTGGTATTTTCTTATTATCAATATTATAAATATGGATAAATAGTAATTATTCATATTTATAATACTGGTATTTCTTATTATCAATATTATGAATATGGATAAATAGAAATTATCCACATTTATAATGCAGATATTTTCCTATTATCAATATTATAAATATGGATAAATAGAAATTATTTACATTTATAATACTGGTATTTTTCTATTATAAATATTATAAATATGGATAAATAGAAATTATCAACATTTGTAATGCTGATATTTTTCTATTATATATATTATTAATATGGATAATTAATCCCATTTAAATACATTATATATTCGATTATCAATATAATATATATAATGGAGTGGCTAAATTCTGTACCTTTACGGCAAAAAACTTACAAAGAAATTCGGAATCATGACAGGAAAGTTACCTGATAAAAATCAAAAAAGCCGGTTCCGCGTTTCTGTGGAATACTCCGTTTTGAGCATAATTTTCTCTTTTTACACGAACGATTTTTGCCGCGTCCATAAGTGAATCATGCAAAATGGGAGTTGATACCCGCTATCTTAGAATGACCTAAGCTAAACTTGGAATGTATGAAAATCTTTGTCACCTTTGCAAAAAAGCGAGTACTAAAAGTTCATCTGTCGCAAACAGAGTTGAAAATGTAACGAATAGTCAAAAAACAATATAATATTTTAAGAATTGTTAAAACCACTTGCTCGGTAATGCTAAGTCAGGTGAGAAATTATCTGAAATATATGATGTCCTTTGTATTACAGATACAAAAACAGATAGGACAGCAGATAAACCGTAATGTTTCGGACGCTTATATTGGGGAGCCCTTTAAGCAACACCGCTGAACGAAAGAAAGTTCCTCGAAAAACCCACCTATTTTCAGCAAAAGGGGTACAGAATGGGAGATACGCCAAGTCCCTCCATTCTGACAGAAATACGTGAAATATGAGCGTATAGAGCAGAGAAAATTCCAAACACCTTGTATTTTTTTAAGGTGTTCGCGAACCTCTTCGCTAGTAAATTCAAAATTTCTCACTATTTTTACCCGTCTATCTAAAGAAATTGTAACAATGAAAATCAGCTATTCTTTGGCATTACTTGCGCCTGTGCTGCTGTACGCCTGTGGCAGTAATCCGCCGAAAATAAACCGGCAAGCGCTTGTAGAGCGCAATTCACCGGAGGTTACGGCGTTTGACAGGCTTTCGTCCCTATCTTTGGGTAACGGCAATTTTGCCTTTACCGTTGACGCTACGGGGCTTCAGACTTTCCCCGAGTACTACTCGACGGGCGTTCCCTTAGGCACGCAGTCGCAGTGGGGATGGCACAGCTTCCCCAACGTCAACGGCTATGAGCCCCACGAAGCGCTGCGCGATTACGATTTCAGGGGACGGAAAGAGCCGTACTCCGTTCAACTTCGCGAAGCCGGACGAGGACGCGACGCAGTAAGCTACCTGAGGGCTAATCCCCACCGGCTGCACTTGGGCAACGTTGGGTTGGAAGTAACGCAGGAGGGAAAGCGTATTGCAGCGGAGGATATTGACAGCGTGCGGCAGCGGCTCGACCTGTGGAATGGCTACGTAAGCAGCCTCTTTTACGTTGGCAACGATAGCGTTGCCGTGAACACGACCGTTCACCCCCACCGCGACGCTGTTGCAGCCCGCCTCAGCTCGCCGCTTATAGCTAAGGGAAGACTCGGCGTTAACCTGCGCTTTGCCTACCCCACCGGCGCTCACACCGATGACGGATGCGACAGAGCGGTCCCTCAAAAGCATAAAACAGAGGTGGCGACAAAAAGCGATACCTCGCTGCTGCTAAAGCGCACGCTGGATAGCGCTACCTACTACGTCAGCCTCGCGTGGTCGGGCAGGGCACAGGTGGAATTGCGGGAGCCTCACTACTACGTCATCACGCCAGAGGATAGCGATTTTTCGTTCGTGTGCGAGTTTTTAGCAGAACCTCCTGCGCAGCCCATAGTTGCAGCCACTACTGCGTTTGAGGCAGCGTCTTTGCAGTGGCAGTCGTTTTGGAGCAACGGCGGAGCTGTTGACTTTTCGAGGTGTACCGACCCCCGCGCACAAGAGCTTGAGCGCAGGGTTGTGCTTTCGCAATACCTGCTGGCAATACAGTCGGCAGGAATGTACCCCCCGCAGGAAACAGGGCTGACGTACAACAGCTGGTTTGGCAAGTTTCACCTCGAAATGCACTGGTGGCACGCCGCCCACTTTCCGCTCTGGAAGCGCGACAGCCTGCTTGCGCGGAGCTTGGGCTGGTACGAAAAAGCGTTCCCCGTCGCCAAGTCCATTGCCGAGCGGCAGGGCTTTGAGGGGGTGCGCTGGATGAAGATGACCGACCCCTCAGGAGCGGAAGCGCCATCGAGCGTTGGCTCATTCCTCATCTGGCAGCAACCTCACATCATATACCTGCTGGAGCTGCTCTACCGCAACAACCCATCCCCCGAATTTATTGAGAAGTATGCTTTTCTTGTGGAGCAAACGGCAGCCTTTATCGCCTCCTTTGCCACCTACGACGAAGCGGGCAAACGCTATCTGCTCAAAGGAACTATTCCGGCGCAGGAGACCCTTAGAGCCTCCGAAACCATCAACCCGCCGCTTGAGCTTTCCTATTGGCACTACGCCTTGCAGGTAGCCCAACAGTGGAGAGAGCGGGCAGGATTGCCACGAAACCCGCGCTGGGACGAGGTGGCGGACAACCTCTCGCCCCTCGCCGCCAAAGATGGGCTCTACCTCGCCGCCGAAGACGCCGTAAACACTTACACCGACATACGCTTTACCTCCGACCATCCGGCAGCGCTGGGCGCTGTGGGAATGCTCCCAATGAACAGGCTCATCCGAAAGGATTACATGGAAAATACGCTGAATTGGATTTGGGACGGATGGAACTGGGATAAAACGTGGGGATGGGACTTCCCAATGGTGGCCATGAACGCGGCACGCATGGGCAACCCCGAAAAAGCTGTCGGCTCGCTGCTCATGGACAAAAGAACGAATACCTACTTGGTTGGAGGCAACAACTATCAGGACGACCGGCTCAGGGTGTATTTGCCCGGAAATGGGGGGCTGCTCACCGCCGTTGCAATGATGTGCGCAGGCTGGGACGGGAATACGCTCGCGAACCCCGGCTTCCCCAAAGACGGAAAATGGAATGTGGTGTGGGAAAATCTTGCCGCAATGCCGTGAGAAGCTTTGAAGCTGTTCGGTAAAATCGAAAATGTTACTCCAAACGCAGCGAAAAAACTCCCCCACCCTTACCCTGAGCGCCGGGAAGAAGCAACAAAAAATCCTTGCTGCGCTCAGAATAACGGTTAATAAAGCGCACTCTCTGCGCAGAACGCGCCCACAACGATTATTTTTATGGATATTTATTTTACCGGACAATAATTAAATTTTTGCTATATTTGAAAATATTTTTGCACATCCCAACTTAATCATGTCCGCACTCTTCGTTGGGATGTTGCACTAATTTCAAACCTTAAAATGCAGCGCTATGAAAACGATTCTTAAGCATCTTTTACTCCTTGCTGTTGTGGCAGCAGGAAGCGGGAATGTATGGGGAGAGGTGAAAACCATAACTATCACTGTGGAATCAATAAAAAATGGCGGAGGCACGCTTGGGAGTAATAACTACAACAGTGGTATAGAAAAAGCGTGGACGCAAGATGGCGTTTCCTTTGGTGGAAAAGCAATTACTGAAGGAAACAGCTCCAACACCGGTAATATTCAAGCGCAAGCCAATAACGGCGTACTGTATAACACTACGGAACTTCCCGGAAAAATTGTGAGCATCGAATTACATAGCATAGGTACCACAACTTCCTCTTGCTATGGAGGCACATCCCGATTAGTAAATAACACCGCTGGCGATTATGCTGTGAGCAAGGGAACGCAAGTTGGCTCAGCATCACCTACAGGCTGGACGGCTACGGATTTCAACGGGACAGCATACTCATTCTTTGCAATTAAAAGAGGCACTAGTGTCGCCTACTGGTCTTCAATAGTAATTACCTACGACATACCCGACCCTGCGGTAACATGGTCGCCAAGCGCGTTGGCGTTTAGCCCGACGCTTATCGGCTCGTCCGATACGCTGAAGCTGAACGTCAAGGGCGTTCGCCTGACGAATGATGTTACCGTGTCGGTTAGTACCGATACGGCGGGTGTATTCTCTGTTCTTGCGACAACGGTAACCGCCGAAGAGACAATGAGCATCAAGGGCAAAAGTATTGACATTGTATTTACTCCCAAGCACACGTACAGCTACGGCGGTACGCTGCGCTTCTCAAGCGCAGACTTTGCCGATACTACCCTTGCGCTGACCGGCACAGGCGGCGAGCCAACGATAAGCACAGACTCTGCGCAGGTTCGCTTCGGAAGCTTGGCGCAGGGCAACAACGCTTCAAAAAATATCAAAGTCTCCTCACAGCTTCTCACCGACAGCATTAGCGTAAGCTTGTTGGATAGCGCTTCGGGATTTTTCAGCGTTTCTCCGGTCAAGCTCGCGCCCAACAAAAATACTACAATAGCCGTTTCCTACGCGCCGACAACAACAGGAGACCACGCCACAACGCTATGCCTGCAAAGCGGCGTGCAAACCTGCAACATTCCGCTAAGCGGAAGCTCCGTATCGCTGCTGTTGACGGAAAACTTTGAGTACGAAATAGGGCAAAACCTTACCGATAACGGCTGGACGGCAAATTCAGGAGTGGGGACTTCTCCCATTGCTGTAGCTTCGGGGCTGACTTTTGGCGGATACGCAGCGTCGGGCACAGGCGGAGCCGCCGCCATAGTAAATAACGGAGAGGACGTGAGCAGGCAATTCGGCGCAACGGTTACATCGGGCAAAATTTACATGGCCTTTATGCTCAAAACCGAAAG
>JAITAP010000014.1 GCA_031284065.1 Prevotellaceae bacterium | reverse complement strand
GATTACGCCCTTTCAGGGCTTTGGGGGAGGCGCGGGAGCGCGGCGTTCGTAGGGCGTTGCCCTACGCTAATGGATTACGCCCTTTCAGGGCTTGGGGGAGGCGCGCGATGCGCGGCGTTCGTAGGGCGTTGCCCTACGCTAATGGATTACGCCCTTTCAGGGCTTGGGGGAGGCGCGGGGGCTCGGCGTTCGCAGGGCGTTGCCCTACGCTAATGATTTCGCCCTTTCAGGGCTTGGGGGGGCGCGGGGTCGCGGCGTTCGTCCCGTCCCGCCGCAACAACCTCATTTCCACCTCATTCAAACAACAAAACAACCTCAGTAGCAGAAATACGTACATACCTGCCAACCTCATTACCTCATTCAATCGCTTTGTAATGAGGTAATGAGGTTGTGGGAGAGATTTTCATGCCATTGCTACTGAGGTTGTTTTGTTAAAGAAATGAGGTGGAAATGAGGTTTATCTCCGCCCCGCAAACGCCCCACCGCCGTTCCCTCCCGCCGTCATTCGGAGCGTAGCGAGGAACCTCCCACCTTACCACCCACCCTTGTTGCCGTTATATGGCAAAAATGGCGGGAGGTTCCTCCGCTGCGCGCGCGCGTGCCTTGCGCGCTCCGGTCGGAATGACGGGTGGGGTGGGGCGCGATGCGCGGCGGGGCGCGATGTTCGGCGCAAGCCTCCCCTCTCCTTTGGAGAGGGGTCGGGGGTGAGGTCCGGGAGCAAGGTGTGGCAGGTCGCTTGCGTCTTTCATTCCGTAGGGATGAACCGCTCGGTAGAAAAGGGCAATCTTCTCGGCGCAACACATTCCGTTAGGAATGTGTCCAAAAATATTTCGGAGGCATTCCTACGGACTGTCGGGTTTGGTGGTGGGGATGGTTTTCTACCGAGCGTTCCATCCCTAACGGGATGGCGCGAACGCCGCGCCCCGTGCCGCGCCCCTTAGTGATATTAGGCTAAAGCCTTACGACCGAATTTTAGCTGGTCAGTAGTGAAGCCGGTAAAATCATTTCAGCAGAAAATCCCTGAAATCTTCGTACCGGATGCTCATGCCAACGGTTTGCTTTTTACCGCTCATAAAGGCTTGCAGCTTTTCGGGAACGGCAATATCAGCCTCCAAAATATCATCCACCGTTTCCTTGAACTTTGCAGGGTGCGCCGTTTCCAGAAAAAATCCCTTAGGCGTTTTGTTCGTTTCCAAGTACTCGCGCAAGGCTTCGCAGGCGCAGGCTCCGTGCGGGTCGAGCGTGTATCCGGTTTCGGTAAATGTACGCTTTATCACCTCTCGAATTTGCGCATCGCTATAGCTGTAGCCCGAAATGTCTGCCGTTACGCTGGCGTAATTGCTGCCGTACAAGTCCATGATACGGGCAAAGTTGCTCGGGTTGCCCACATCCATCGCGTTGGCGATGGTGGCAATGCTTGGGCGCGGCGAAAATTTAGCCGTTTGCAGGTACTTCAAAAAAATGTCGTTGGCGTTGTTTGCGGCAATGAAATGCTTTACGGGCAACCCCATGCGCATGGCAAGCAATCCCGCCATCAGGTTGCCGAAGTTTCCGCTCGGAACGGACGCTACCACCTCGCAGTCTTTCGGCATTTGCGCCCAAGCCCAAAAGTAGTAGAACGCCTGCGGGATGAAGCGTGCCAAGTTGATAGAGTTCGCCGACGTGAGCTTGCGCTGCGCGTTGAGCTCCTTATCCAGAAAAGCTTGCTTGACTAAGCGCTGACAATCGTCAAATGTGCCCTCCACTTCGAGAGCGCACACATTTTGCCCCAGCGTGGTAAACTGCGACTCCTGAATTTTGCTCACCAAGCCTTTTGGGTATAAAATCGTAACGGTAATACCCTCAATTCCCAGAAACCCGTTTGCCACCGCGCTTCCCGTGTCGCCGGAGGTTGCCGCCAGCACGTTTGTTTCAACGCTTTCGTTGCGGGTGAAATGCTGCATCATTCGCGCCAAAAAGCGAGCGCCAACGTCTTTGAATGCCATAGTAGGCCCGTGAAACAGCTCAAGGCTGTAGCGGTTGTCGGCTACTTTCACCAGCGGAATGTCAAAATTCAGCGCACCGTGCACTATATCGCGCAGCGTTGCCGCCGGTATGTCTTCGCCAAAAAGCGCGACGGCAACCTCCGACGCTATCTCCTGAAGCGTTTTGGCGTGCAGCGCGGCAAAAAAATCGCCGCCGAGCTGCGGAATACGCTCCGGCATGTACAAGCCGTTATCATCGGCTAACCCTTTTAAAACCGCGTCTTTCAGCGTCGATAGCGGGACTTGCTTGTTGGTGCTATAGTATTTCATTCTGCTAATGATAATGTGAGGGCAAAAGTACGCATTTTTTTTGCGTCGGGCTACTCGCTAACCCGCACCCCCTCTTTGTTGATGGGCGATACAAAAATGTGGCTTTCAATGCCTACCCGGTCAAATCCATAGTGCATTGCCTGCGCTACGTTTTGCGCCGTTTCTTTGTCCCTGCTCAGGGCAAAGATGGAAGGCCCGCTGCCGGAAATGCTGCACCCCAGCGCACCGGCGTCAATGGCAGCCTGCTTGATGGCGTAAAATTCGGGAATAAGTAGCGCGCGCACAGGCTCTACAATCACGTCGTGCAGCGAGCGGCTAATGAGGTCGTAGTCGTTGGTAAAAAGTCCGGCAACAAGCCCGGCAACGTTTCCCCACTGCTCCACAGCTTTTTTTATGGGTACTTCCTGACGCAGAATTTTGCGGCTATCGCTCGTGCGTACTTCAATTTGAGGATGCACCACAGCGGCAAATACCGGAGGGCTGGGAATGGGAATAACATCAAGCGGCGCGTAGCTGCGCACCAGCGTGAAGCCGCCCATGAGCGCCGGCGCTACGTTGTCGGCATGTGCCGAGCCGCTTGCGACCCTCTCGCCCTGCATGGCAAACTCCACCAGCTGCTTGCGCGTAAACGGACGACCAAGCAATTCGTTAGCGCCAAACACGCCGGCGGCCGAACTTGCCGCGCTTGACCCAACGCCGCTACCGGGCATGATTTTTGACAAAAAGGTAATATCAAACCCCTGCCTGCTTTGCAGGGCATTAAGCATGGATTGCAGCGCTACGGCCGCTGCGTTTTTTTCGGGCGACAGCGGCAAGCCATACGGCGTTTCGTCGCGCAGCGCAATAGCGCCGCTACTGTTGAACGCTATGCTGATTTCGTCGCCGGGGTTGTTGAGCGCAAAGCCCAGCACGTCAAACCCGCAGGCAACGTTGGCAACTGTGGCAGGCGAAAATATTTTGAGCTTGTCCGGCATTTTATGCGTCTGATTATGGTTTTGCGTTTGATTACGGCTGCGCTTTTTCGCTAAATATTCGCCACCCTGATAATATCGCCGAATACGCCGGCCGCCGTAACGGCCGCTCCCGCGCCTGCGCCTTTTATCACCATAGGTTGTGCGCTATACCGCTCGGTGTGCAGCGTTATAATATTATCGCTGCCTTGCAGGTTGAAGAACGGGTGCGCAACATCTACCTCTTGCAGGCTGACTTTGGCTTTCCCGTTGTCAAGCGAGGCTACAAACCGCCAGCGTTTTCCCGCTTTGTACAACGCTTTGCGACGCGCCTCAAAGTCCGCATCCAGCTTTTGCACCTCGCCAAAAAACATGTCCATAGTGGGCGTGTCAAAGCAGCTGTCGGGTAAAAACTTGCTTACCTCCACATCTGTTTTTTCCAAAGGGTAGCCACATTCGCGGGAGAGGATTAAAATTTTGCGGAGCACGTCTATTCCGCTCAAGTCAACGCGCGGGTCGGGCTCCGAGTAGCCTTTTTCTTGAGCCATTTTTATGGCCTGACTCATCGTAATTTCTTCGCTGATGGTGTTAAAAATGAAGTTGAGCGTGCCGGAGAGTACGGCCTCCAGCTTTACAATCCTGTCGCCGCTAAGCATCAGCTCGTTTATGGTTTTAATTACGGGCAATCCTGCGCCAACGTTGGTTTCGTACAAAAATTTCACCCCCCGTATGCGCGACAGGTCTTGCAGCTGCCGGTACCGCGCGTAATCGCTTGAGCAGGCAATTTTGTTGGCCGTTATCACCGACACAAATGACTGTAGCGCAATTCCGTAAATATCCGCCACCTCTCCGCTGGCGGTGCAATCGACAAAAATGCTGTTGCGCAGGTTCACCGAAGCAATGTGCTGCACAAAGCTGTTCAGGCTTAGCGTTGTCCCCTTGCGCTCAAGCTCGCCCCTCACGTCGTCGAGGTTTATGCCTTGCACGTCGAACAGCATTTTTTTAGAGTTCATCACGCCGACCACGTTTATTTTGAGGCGATGATTTTTCATCAGGTCTTCGCGCTGCTGCCGTATCTGCTGCACTAAATTTCCACCCACAGTACCAATCCCGGCTATATACAGGTGTACCTCTCTATAGCCCGATAAAAAAAAAGCTTCGTGAATTACGTTGAGCGCCTTGCGCAGGTTTAGCTTGTGAACTACGGTTGAAATGTTAAGCTCCGACGAGCCTTGCGCAATTGCCACCACGTTTACGCCGTTTTTGCCTAAGGCGTTGAAAAGTTTGCCCGATATGCCCGGCATACGCTTCATATTTTCGCCCACAATGGCAATGATGGACATTTTGTCCTCCACCCTCAACCCGATGGTTTTGTGGCGTATTTCCGCCTCAAATTCGCGCTCTATGGTTTGCCTTGCCGGCTCTACGTGCTCCGGCGCTATGGCAAAAGTTATGGATTGCTCCGACGAAGCCTGCGAAATGAGTATCACGTTGACTTTTGCCTCCGCCAGCGCGCTAAACAGCCGCTTTGAGGTGCCCGATACGCCGGTCATCCCAACGCCGTGCAGCGTGAGGAGGGCAATATCGTCAATGGATGAAATGCCTTTGATAGCTTGGTCGGTTGACGTGTCGGCGTGAGCATCTACCAGCGTTCCGTCGGCTGCCGGGTTGAACGTGTTTTTTATCAGCATGGCAATGTCGGCAGAAAGCAGCGGGTGCACCGTAGGCGGGTAAATTACCTTTGCGCCAAAATTCGACAGCTCAAAAACTTCCGAGTAGCTGAGGCGCTTAATGGTGTACGCTTTCTCGACCTTGCGCGGGTCTGCGGTCATAAAACCGTCCACATCTGTCCAGATTTCTACGAATGAAGCGCCTATGGCAGCCGCAAGAATGGCGGCAGTGTAGTCGCTTCCGCCTCTTCCGAGCGTAGTGGTAGCGCCGTTTTTGTCGGAGGCAATGAAGCCCGGCAGCACCGCGCGGCCTTTAACGTCGGAGAGTGACGCTTTGCAGAGCTCGTTCGTTTTTGCAAAATCTACGGTGGCCTTGCCAAACGTGCTATCGGTTTTGATGATGCTGCGCGAGTCAATCAGGACGGCGTCGGCGATGGTTTCGCTCAGCAAAAATGCGCTCATGCGCTCGCCAAAGCTCAGCACGTAGTCCTGTAGCTTGGGCGTGAGCTCGCGCAGGCGCGCAATGCTCTGTAAGTAATCTTCGAGCTCGTTAAGCATTACCTTCAGCTCGCTCAGCACGTGCCCTTGCTGCTGCGGTTTTACCAACGATTTTGCCGCGCTCAGGTGGCGTTGCTCTATTTCGTTCAGCTCTTTTTTGAAGTCGTCTTCTCCCGCCGCCGCCATTGCGCTTGCCTTCACCAGCTGGTCGGTTATGCCTCCCAGCGCCGATACTACTATAAACTTATTATCAGCGCTTTGCTCCACAATTGCTTTTACCTTTCGTATGCTCTCGGGCGTGGCAACCGACGAGCCTCCAAATTTCAGTACTCTTATCATCTATACCGTCAAAAATTTATAACCTGCTATTTATCAATGAAAAGAACAATGATATATAAATTTGGCAAAGGTAGTACAATTTTATGGTATTCGCAAATGCTGTTTCTCAATAAAAATACGTAAATTTGCGGCTTACTATCTAATGGATGAAAAATTCGTATGAAATTCATATTCGCCATATTTTCCATACTACTTTGTTGCACATTGTCTGCCCAGCAACAGCCGCCCACTATTACCCGCTCGAGCGAAATACTTACCGATGGCAACAACCGCTACTACCTGCACGCAGTAAAGCCGGGCGAAACGTTATACTCCATCTGCCGCGTTTACGTCGTGAGCATGGAGGAGTTGCTGCGCGACAACCCCGTGCTGAGCGGCGGGCTAAAAACAGGGCAATGGCTCAAAATTATGCTTACGCCGGCCAACAGCACGAAGTACTTCGCCAAGCATGTGGTGCAGGCCAAAGAAACCATCTACTCCATTGCTCGCATGTACGGCGTAAGCGTGGACCACATCCTTGCCGCCAACCCCAAAGTTTCTAAAACGCTTCCGGTGAACGCCGTGCTGCAAATTCCAACGCCTGACGCCAACGCTACCGCCACAACGTCTTCCAACTCGGAAAATAACAACGAAAGCCGCGAGCCGGAGGTAACCCTCATAAAGCATGTCGCGCAGCGTAAAGAAACGCTGTTTTCCATCGCTAACCTCTACGAAGTAGATATAGATTTTATCAAACAGTATAATCCGCAAATATTCAGCAAAAAAACAGATAAAATCAAGGCCGGTCAGACAGTTTACATACCCATTGCAATGTCCGGATTGAAAAAAAGCAGCACGCCAAATGTAATAGCTGTTCCCCAATGCGATAGCAGCCAAAAGTATAAAGAGCCTGTCAACGTAGTCATGCTCTTACCGTTTGATGTAAGCAGCCATGAAAGCGAAAGCAACCTTTACAAATCATTTCGCTTTGCGGAAATGTACGAAGGCGCGCTGTTGGCGCTCGAAACTCTGAGCCTGAGAGGTGTGTCCGTTAACCTCAACGTGCTTGACTCTAAAAATATAAGCGAAAACACGTGGACGCGCAACGCTGTGTTTGATAAGGCCGATATTATTATTGGGCCTGTGTACCAAGACTTGTTTAGCCCTCTTGCAAAATTTGCGAAATCGAGAAACATAAAAATAGTATCGCCCCTCACGGCTATTGACACCTCTTTGTACGGATATGCTAACGTGTTTCAGGTTGTTACCGACTTTAGCAGTCAGGTGCAAAAAGCCTTGACGCATGAGCGCCTTAACCCGGAACAAAGCAACATCATTCTTGTATCGCAGCGCGACGAAGAGGAGAGCCAAAAGCTGCGTAACGACTACCGGCAGTACCTGCCCAAAAGGGATAGCAACATGTACTACAACTCAGCCGTGCGAAACGACTCTTTGTATCTGGAGCATCTGCATCGGGCATACGAAACCCGCGTGCACGTGCCTACCGTGAAAAATTTATCGTACAAAATAGGTATGCAGCCACGCGAAAATCAGGAAACTTTCCTGAAAATATTCCTTCCCAACATCGAAAACAAGGTAATTATTGCATCACAGGACGAACCTTTTGTTTCGGAGCTGCTGTCTAACCTGAAAGCCTTTTCCAACCGCTACAAGTGCAATATAGCAATTTATGGAACGAGCGATTGGAGAAAATTTGAAAAGATAGAGCTCAACCTTTTTTACGAGCTCAAGCTGCATGTTGCCGTACCCTACTTTACTGACTACAATTCGGAGGCCGTAAAAAAGTTTGTGCAGCGCTACCGCTACTCCTACAAAACAGAGCCGTCGCAATTTGCCTTTCAGGGTTACGACGTAATGCTGTACTTCATTTCTGCAATGCACCGCTATGGCAAGAATTTTGAGGGTTGCCTCCCTTTTCACCACGAAGATTTGCTGCAATCTTCCTACAACTTTATCCCCATCATGCCCGGCGGCGCTTACGAAAACAAAGGCGTTTTTCTTTTGCGCTACACCCCTTGGATGGAGATAGTACAATACCGCTAAACCATGTCCGCAATAGCCGAAAATATAGAGCGTATTAAGCCGCAGCTTCCGCCGCACGTTACGCTGATAGCTGTATCGAAAACGCACAGCAGCGAAGCCGTCATGGTTGCATACGGCGCGGGTCAGCGCGATTTTGGGGAGAACCGTCCGCAGGAGTTGCTTCAAAAAGCGTCGGCGCTGCCGCGAGATATTCGCTGGCACTTCATCGGGCACCTGCAAAGCAACAAGGTAAAAATGGTAGCGCCCTGCGCCCACCTCATTCACTCCATAGACAGCGTGAAGCTGCTGCACGAGGTGAATAAAGCTTGCGAAAAATTGGGCATTACCGCCCGCTGCCTGCTACAGGTGCACGTGGCGCAGGAGGAAACAAAGTTCGGATTTTTGCCCGACGAGCTGCTTGGCTGCTTGCGCTCCGGCGACGTGGGCGCGCTCCGCAACGTTCAAGTATGCGGGCTTATGGGCATGGCCTCCAACACCAGCGATATGGCGCAAGTCCGCAAGGAGTTTCGGCTCATAAGGCAGCTGCACGGGCAGAGCAAACCGCTCGCTCCCCTACCCGATTTATTCACTCAAATTTCTATGGGCATGTCCGGCGACTACGCCGTTGCCGTCGAAGAGGGCGCTACGCTGGTTCGCATCGGCACGCTGATTTTTGGAGGGAGGTAAAAAAAAACCCGCTCTACACGAGAGCGGGCCTTCTAACCTAAAACTTAACCTATGAAAAAACTCTACTGTGCTTTCGCACACTACAAAGGTAATTCAATTTCGAGGTTTTGATGCTCAAAGAACGTTAACTTATCTCATTAAAAGCTATAACGCTTCTATGTGGCTGTCTATCAGCTCTATTATTTTCTGTAAAGCGGCGTTTAACCCCTCGCAATTCTTTCCGCCCGCCGTCGCAAAGAATGGTTGCCCCCCACCGCTGCCCGCTATGTGCTTGGCCGCTTCGCGCACAATTTGCGCGGCGTTGAGGCCTTTTTTTACTACATCATCGCCAAGCATGAGCGTGATGGCGGGCTTGCCGCCGAATACGCCTGTCATTGCAAAAACAACGTCGGACGCCGAAGTGCGCAGCTGAAACGCCAGCTCTTTCGCAAAATCAGGCGAAAAATTCATCCGCCTTTCCGCTTGCGTATCCACCTCCTGTAACGTTACCAGCCTGTACTCGCCTTTATCCACCGCGCGGCTAAGCAGCTCGCTCCTGAACGTGGCGAGGTGTTCTTTTATGTAGGACTCTACTTGCTTTTGCAAATCGGCGTTTTCGCCAATTGTCTTTTTTATGGCGGACAGTAGATTTGGCGTATTGTGGAAAAATGCGCTTATTTCCCTGAACAGATTTTGCAGGTGGTACACTACCTGCTCGGCGTTTTCGCCCGTTACCGCTTCTATGCGCCGCACCCCCGCCGAAATTGCCGTCTCCGACGTGATTTTGAACAGCCCGATTTGCCCGGTAGCCTTCACGTGCGTTCCGCCGCACAGCTCCACCGAATCGCCCAGCTGAATAACGCGAACGCTATCGCCGTATTTCTCGCCAAACAGCGCCATTGCGCCCAGCTCTTTTGCCGCTTTCATCGTTACGGAGCGACGCTCAACAAGCGCAGCGTTTTTGCGAATAAGCTTATTCACCAGCTGCTCCACGTGCGCTATCTCCTCATCTGTTACCTTTTGAAAATGCGAAAAGTCAAAGCGCAAGCTGCCGGACGAGACCATAGAGCCTTTTTGCTCCACGTGCTTCCCCAGCGCCTCGCGCAGCGCGTAGTGGAGCAGGTGAGTCGCCGAGTGGTTGTTGGCCGTTGCCGTGCGCTTCTCAACGTCAACAACGGCGAGCAACGGTGCGCTCACATTTTGCGGCAGGCGGGCGGTGATGTGCACGGTCAGGTTATTTTCCTTGTGCGTGCTCAGCACCTCTATGCGCTCGTCCGCGCTTTGCAGGTAGCCCGTATCGCCCTGCTGACCGCCGCTTTCGCCGTAAAAAGGCGTAACGTTGAGCGCCACCTGATACTGCTCCTTGCCCTTGCTTTTCACCTTGCGGTAGCGCACAATCTCGGCTTCCGCTTCGCACGTATCGTAGCCTACAAACTCGAAACTGCCGCCGGATTTTACCTCTACCCAATCGCCCGTTTCTACCACAGCGGCGTTGCGGCTCCGGTCTTTTTGCGCGTTCAGCTCCTGCTCAAACGTTTTTTGGTCAACGGTCAATCCCTTTTCACGCGCCATAAGCTCGGTGAGGTCAAATGGGAAGCCGTAAGTGTCGTACAGCACAAAGGCTGTTTTCCCGTCAATTTGCGCTTTGCCCTCTTTTTGCAGCTTTTCTATTTCGGAATCGAGTAGCCGTATGCCTATTTCGAGAGTTCGTAAAAAGGTGGCTTCCTCTTCGGCTATCACTTTTTCCACCAAGCTTCTTTGGGCTTCAAGCTCGGGGAAGTACTTTCCCATTTGCGCAACCAAGATGGGGACAAGCTTGCAAATAAACGGTTCGCTAAACCCAAGGAACGTAAATCCGTAGCGCACGGCACGCCGCAGGATACGCCGGATAACGTAGCCTGCTTTTACGTTGCTCGGCAGCTGCCCGTCGGCAATGGAGAAGCTCACCGCCCGCAGGTGGTCGGCTATGACGCGCATGGCGACGTCGCACGTATCGCTGTCGCCGTACTTTTTCCCGCTCAGCTCGGCTATTTTTGAAATGACGGGCTGGAAAACGTCGGTATCGTAGTTGCTCTTTTTGCCTTGCAGCAACATGCAGAGACGCTCAAACCCCATACCCGTATCAACATGTCTGGCGGGCAACGCCTCGAGGCTGCCGTTGGCCTTGCGGTTGAACTGTATAAACACCAAATTCCAAATTTCTATCACGGTGGGCAAGCCTTTGTTGACCAAAGTAGCCCCGTCAACTTCGGCGCGTTCGGCGTCGCTGCGCAAGTCCACGTGAATTTCCGTGCAGGGACCGCAGGGGCCGGTATCGCCCATTTCCCAGAAGTTGTCTTTTTTGTTGCCGTAAATGATTTGCGACGCGGGCAGAAATTGCTTCCACAGCTCCAGCGCCTCGCCGTCCTCCTCAATGCCGTTTGCCTTATCGCCCTCAAAAACGGTGGCGTACATGCGGGATTTGTCAATTTTGAACACGCCGGTAAGCAGCTCCCACGCCCACGCAATGGCTTCCTTTTTGAAGTAATCTCCAAAGCTCCAGTTGCCCAGCATCTCAAACATGGTGTGGTGGTAGGTGTCGTGCCCCACCTCCTCCAAATCGTTGTGCTTGCCGCTTACGCGCAGGCATTTTTGCGTATCGGCAACGCGGCGGTGGCTGGGGGTAGCGTTGCCCAGAAAATAATCCTTAAACTGATTCATTCCGGCGTTGGTAAACATGAGCGTAGGGTCGTTCTTTACCACCATTGGCGCAGAGGGGACAATAAGGTGCTCCTTTGATTTGAAAAAATCCAGAAAGGCGCTGCGAATTTCTTGTGAGGTCATTATAATTAAGAATTAAGAATTGAAAATTACGGAGTAACTATGCTTGGCAAATATTTGCGCTGACGAAATAACTTGCAAAGATAAGAAATTGCACATAATGTTTTGCTTCCGTGTTGATATTTTGGGGAGTAGCGGCTCAAAAACAGCGTGCCGCCGAAGCCTTTCCGTTGTTGGGCATGTGAAATGCGCCTGCCGGCATAGAAAAACAGCCGAAGCATTTTTGCTGCTCCGGCTGATTTTTACCCATTTGGCGTTATGCTATTTTACGGCATTTACTACAGCTTCAAAAGCGCTGGGGTGGTTCATTGCCAAGTCGGCAAGTACCTTGCGGTTGAGCTGTATGCCCTTTGCGTTAAGCTTACTGATAAACACCGAGTAGGTTAACCCTTGCGGGCGAACGGCTGCGTTGATGCGCTGAATCCACAGCGAGCGGAAGTTGCGCTTTTTGGTGCGGCGGTCGCGGTAAGCGTAGGTCAAACCTTTTTCGACGGTATTTTTGGCAACCGTCCAAACGTTGCTGCGGGCAAGAAAATTACCCTTGGCAAGCTTCAAAACTTTTCTGCGCCGCTCTCTCGAGGCAACGCTGTTCACTGAACGTGGCATTTCTTCTTCTCTCCTTTTGTTGGTTGTGAATGGTTAGCGTTTCCCTGCATCGGAACTCTTTCCTGCTAATTCATTCGGTTAAAAAATAGTAGTTGTGTAGCGCTTTGCTACTTTTTTACAAGCAGGTCTCTCACTTGCTTCATGTTGACGCTTGCAACCAGCGTAGAGTGCGACAAGTTGCGCTTTTGCTTGGTAGTTTTTTTCGTCAAAATGTGGCGCAAGTATGCGTGCTTGCGCTTGATTTTTCCTGACCCGGTAAGCACAAATCTCTTTTTTGCTCCCGAATTTGTTTTCATTTTTGGCATCTTCTTCGTTTGTTTTTTTTGGGGTTATAATATTTCAAAACTTCCTGCTTTCAGATGGCATGTGAACGCTCTGCAATTGCACCTGCTACTTTTTTGATTTGGGCGCCAAAATCATGTTCATGCGCTTACCCTCGAGCTTGGGTAGCATTTCCACCTTGCCCCACTCCTCGAGGTCGCTGGCAAAGCGCGCCAACATTGCTTCGCCTTGATCTTTGAACATAATTTCGCGGCCGTGAAAAAAGACGTATGCCTTCACCTTGTCGCCCTCCTTCAAAAAATTTTCGGCGTGCTTAAGCTTGAATGCGTAGTCGTGCTCGCCGGTATTAGGGCCAAAGCGAATTTCCTTCACCTCTACCTTTACGGTATTGGCTTTCATTTCCTTTTGTTTTCTCCGCTGCTGGTAAAGGAATTTCTGGAAGTCAACAATTTTGCAAACGGGAGGGTCGGCTTGCGCTGATATTTCGACCAAATCCAGCTCCATTGCCTCTGCCATTTTCTGCGCCTCCGACAATGAATAAATGCCTTGGTTCGTAATATTTTCGCCAACCAAGCGCACTTGCGGTACGCGAATATCGCGATTAACTCTGTACCCTGAAGAATCGTTACGGCGTTGAGGTAACGGTTTTCTTCCCGTTGGTTTTGGCCTCGAAGATGGCCTGTTTCCACCAAAATTCGGGCTGTAAGACTGAGACTTTATAAGGTTGTCCTCCTAAAAAATTAATAATATGCCTATGCTTAACTATTTGAACATCAAACATTTATAGGCGTAAATGCGTGATGCTTTTGTGCTGTAATTCGCTAACACCCGATACCATACTCGACTACGAGCCTGCAAATTTCGGTTTTTTTTACCAAAAAAACAAGAAGTAGCGCAAAATTTATTTGCAAAATTTGGCGCGCGTCTCACCGCCGACAAGTTACCGCAGCCCCGTCCGGAATGGCGCAGCCCCGAAAAACGCTTTGAAATTAACGCTATATAACGGAAATTTTTTTCAAAAGCTTGCGGATATAACGCATGTGTTCCACCTTTGCAGCGAATCGGAGCAATAGAAAAAACAATTAATATGCTCGGAGAAGAGCTTGCGGCTTTGCCCGTGAACTACGCTAATTCCTTATAGCTTGTGGACAAAAAAAATCATTCTAAAATTTCGAGGGCTGCGCAATATTGAGATACCCCAAATTAAATAGCAACTTACCTTATGAAGCATGTACTTTTTTCAGCGTTTTGCCTGCTCTGCGCCTTTGCGCAAGCGCAGGCTCCTTACGACATAATCGTTGCGCAGGACGGCAGCGGTAGCTTTACGACCATTCAGGAGGCGGTAAACTCCGTGCGCGACTACCGCCCGGAGGGCGAGACCAGAATTTTTATCCGAAAGGGCGTGTACCGGGAAAAGCTGGTGATTCCGGCCTTCAAAACCAGCATTACGCTGATTGGCGAAAGCGTGGACGAAACGGTTATTACCTACAACGACCACGCCAATATCAACAAAATGGGCACGTTCAAAACTTATACGCTGCTGGTGCTGGGGAGCGATTTCAGGGCGGAAAACCTTACCGTTGAAAACAACGCGCCGCAGCTGGGGCAGGCGGTGGCGGTGCACGTAGAGGGCGACAGAGCCGTGTTCAAAGGTTGCCGCTTTTTGGGCAATCAGGATACCCTGTTTACGGGTAACGGCGACAGCCGGCAGTACTACGCCGAGTGCTACATTGAGGGCACTACCGACTTCATTTTTGGCCCCGCCACGGCGTGGTTTGAGCGCTGCGCCATCAAGAGCAAAAAAAATTCGTACATAACGGCAGCCTCCACGCCGCAAAATCACGAGTTTGGCTACGTTTTTAACCGGTGTACACTGGTAGCCGATTCGGCGGTAAGCAGGGTGTACCTTGGGCGGCCGTGGCGCAGCTACGCCGCAGCGCTGTTCATGCGTTGCAGCTTGGGCGCGCATATTCTTCCCGCAGGATGGCACAACTGGAACGCGCCGGAGCGCGAGCAAACGGCTCGCTACGCCGAATTTCAGAACACGGGCGCAGGCGCGGATACGTCGCAGCGCGTGCTGTGGTCGCGCCAGCTAAGCAGCAAAGAGGCGGAAAAATATACCCCGCAAAACGTCCTGAAAGGCTGCGACGCATGGAATCCGACGAGCCGCGCAAATTGAAAATTGATAATTGCACGCGCCGAACGAACACCGTCTGCTCACCGCGCCGCCAAATCAACAAAAGATATTGTGTTTTATACGATATGCAACAGTTTGACTATCATATATTTACGCTATATTTTTTGTTAAACATTGCATATAGATAAACAAATTTGCTAACTTTGCCCCCTAATTCAACAGGTTGATGACAGTATGGAAAACTATTCAAGCACAGAGGCTCTTTTTAGTTCGGTATCGGTAGATTGTGTAATTTTAGGTTTTGACGGCAAATCTCTCCAGATGCTTCTGATGAGCAGGCAGGGTAAGGAAACTAATAGCGAATACAACGATTTTAAATTCCCCGGCAGCATTATTTACGCCAACGAAGATTTGGACATGGCGGCAGAGCGCGCCGTAAGAGATATTACGGGGCTGAAAAATATAAAGCTGCGGCAGTTCAAAAGCTTCGGCTCGCCGTACAGGACAAGCAACCCGCGCGACACACGGTGGCTGGAAAATGCCACACGGCAAAAAATAGGCCGCATTGTTACGGTGTGCTACATTACGCTCATTAAGATGAACCAACGGCGGGGCGCTTTCTCAAAAGAGTACGACGTAAAGTGGTTTGACGTAACAGATACCACAGTGAAGTTGGCGTTTGACCACACCCTTATCCTGCTCGAAGCGCTGGCGGAAATACGCCGTCAGGTAATCTACAATCCGGCTATAATTTTTGACTTGCTGCCTAAAAAATTTACGGCGCGTGAGCTGCGGATGGCCTACAGCACGCTGTTTAACAAGAATTACGACGTGCGTAATTTTTACAAGAAGTTTATAGAGAACGAAAAATATATTGTTGACTTGGAGGAAAAGGAGCGTAACGTAACGCACCGCGCCGCCCGCTACTTCCGCTTCGACCGCAAGGCGTACATAAAGGTGCACAGGGGCAAAATAAGGTAGCAAACGGCTTGAAAATACCGGAATATTTTTTTTTAAACTAAGAGTTCATTGAGCGTAGCAATTATTAAGTACAACGCCGGGAATATTTTTTCGGTGGAAAATGCGATGAGGCGAATAGGCCGGGAGGCTGTGGTTACCGACAATCCCGACGTAATTCGCGCCGCCGACAAGGTTATTTTTCCGGGAGTTGGCGAGGCGGGTACAACCATGCGGTACCTGCGCGAGCATGGCCTGGATACGCTTATCCGCAGCTTGAGGCAGCCCACGCTGGGCATTTGCATTGGATTGCAGCTCTTATGCGCGTACTCCGAAGAAGACGACACGGAGTGCCTCGGCGTATTTGACGAGCGCGTAAGCCGCTTCAATCCGGGCGAGCACAAGATTCCGCATATCGGATGGAATACCATTCAAGCAAAAGACTCTCCGCTGTTTGCAGGGCTGGAAAAAGAGCCCTACGTGTACTACGTTCACAGCTACTGTGCGCAGGTTGGCGCACATACCATCGCTACCACCAGCTACGCGCAGCCCTTTAGCGCCGCGCTGCACAAGGATAATTTTTACGCCGTACAGTTCCACCCCGAAAAAAGCGCACAGGTAGGCGAACAAATCTTGAAGAATTTTTTGAAGAGCTGAGGGAGTTGGGGAAGTTAGCTGTAGGTAGGGTGAAGAGTGGAGCGAGGGGTATTGTGATGGATTTATGCGTAAATTCTGTATTAATTCTGTAATTCTGTAAATTTAAATGCTTGCCAAACGTATCATTCCCTGTCTTGACATTAGAAACGGGCGCACCGTAAAAGGCGTTAACTTTGTCAACATTCGCGATGCGGGCGACGCGGTGGAGCTGGGCGCAGCCTACAGCCGCGAGGGTGCGGACGAGCTGGTGTTTTTGGATATTACCGCCTCGCACGAGGAGCGAAAAACATTTGCCGAGCTGGTGAAAAAAATTGCGCGGCGCATAAACATTCCGTTTACGGTGGGCGGCGGTATCAACGAGCTGCGGGACGTGGCGGAGCTGCTCTCCGCCGGCGCGGACAAGGTGTCGGTAAATTCTGCCGCGCTCCGCCGTCCGGAGCTTATTGACGAGATTGCAAAAAATTTCGGCAACCAAGTGGTTACGTGCGCCATTGACGCAAAGCTTGAGCACGGCCGCTGGACGTGCTACCTGAACGGCGGGCGAATCTCCACCGGTAAGGATTTGTTCAGCTGGGCAAAGGAAGCCGAAAATCGCGGCGCAGGCGAAATACTTTTTACCAGCATGAACCACGACGGCGTAAAGCAGGGCTTTGCGTGCGACGCGCTGGCGCAGCTCTCCGAATCGCTGGGTATTCCGGTAATCGCCTCCGGCGGCGCAGGCAACATGCAGCATTTTGAGGAAGCATTTACCAAAGGTAAAGCCGACGCCGCGCTTGCCGCCAGCCTTTTTCACTTCAAAGAGCTGGAAATCTCCGCGCTGAAAAAATATTTGGCGGAAAAAGGAATTGCGGTGAGAAGGAGCGAAAAATTTAGGAATCAGGAATAAAAAATCAGGTTGTTGAGAAGCAAGCGGAAAATATTTTATGCAGCGGGGGTTGCTGCGGTGGCGGGGCTGGCGTGCCTCACGCTTTTTTTTACGCGCGCCTGCCACAGGGAAAGCGAAGGAGATTCATCGTATTCACCCTTTCCGCTGTCCCCCATTCCGTGCCTGACCAACGAAACATGCAGCGCTCCGGCGTTTGACAGCGTGAATGAAGCGGTATCGCTTTTTTTGAAGAAATGGAAAATTAACGGCGCGTCGCTCGCCGTTGCAAAGGATGGCCGGTTGCTGTACGCAAAAGGCTTTGGCTACGCCGACGTGAAGCAGAGAACGGAGGTAACCCCTACCCATGTTTTTCGCGTGGCAAGCGTATCCAAGCTGGTTACGGCAACCGCAATTATGGCGCTGGCAGAGCAGGGAAAGCTGAATTTGGACGACAAGGTGTTCGGCAGCGAAGGAATTTTGGGCGATTTTGTTTCCTGCGAAATCTGCGATAAGCGCACGCTGCAAATCACCGTAAGACACCTGCTGGAGCACTCCGCCGGCTGGGACGCCTCGCAAGGGGACGACCCGATGTTCATGGGGCACGCCATTGCAGGCGAACTCCGCGTCCCGCCGCCTGTGGGCATTAAGGATATTATTTGCTTTGTGCTGGGCAGGCCGCTGGACTTTGAGGCAGGCGACCACAGCGAGTACTCCAACTTTGGCTACGCCGTGCTGGGCTGCGTCATCGAAAAGATTACGGGCGTTGCTTACGAAGACTACGTGCGCGAGGCGTTGCTCACGCCAATGGGCATTACAAACATGCGGCTGGGCAACAGCTACCCGCGCGACCGCTACGCCAACGAAGTGTGCTACTACGATGCGCCCGGCGCAAAGCCCGTAGCGGCATTTGACAATCCCCGCCTGTACGTGCCGAAGTGCGAGGGCGGGTACGACATGCGCACGCTTGGCGCGGCGGGTGGCTGGGTAGCCTCGCCGGTAGCGCTGCTGCGCTTTGCGCTCTGCATAGACGGCAAGCCGGAAATCCCCGACATTCTATCGCCGGAGTCGGTAGCGGCAATGGCGCGCTGCGATTCGGTTTTTGACCCTTTGGGGTGGCGAATGGCGGACGAACGCCGCTGGATACGAACAGGAACCCTTATCGGGACTTCGGCTGCGGTTGTGCGCGACACAAGCGGATGGCGCTGGGCTTTCGTTACCAATACTTCCTCAAAAAAAGGGGCAGACTTCCCCTTTGAGGTGGAAAACATGATGCAGGACCTGCTGCGTGCAATGGAAAATGAGCCGCGCATAGCGGGCAGCGGACGGTGCAGGTGAAGCTGAATTAGGAATAGAATATCAATCAATACCAGTAAATATGTACAGCTACGAGCATAAAATACGAGTACGCTACGGCGAAACAGACAAGATGGGGGTAGTGTATCACGGCTGCTACCCCCTGTACTACGAAGAAGCGCGTACCGAAATGCTGCGCAGCGCAGGCATTTCATACGTAGGGCTCGAGCGGCAGGGCATTATGATGCCGGTAACGGAAATGCACGTCCGGTACATTGCGCCGGCGTACTACGACGACCTGCTGACCGTTCGCGTAACGATAAAACAATTTCCCGGAGCGCGCATTATTTTTCACTACCAGCTACGCAACCAAGACGAAAAGCTCATCAATGAAGCGGAGCTCACGCTTGTTTTCGTGAACGAGGCAACCCACAGACCGTGCCGTATTCCTCAAGTTTTGGCAGCTATTCTTGCGCCTCACTTTGACAAATAGCCTCAAAAATTCGGAATGTATTGCCGGCAGCTTTTTTTTCTTTAGGAGAATGTAACATTTTTCGCGCCAATCCTGCCCGAAAATTGGGTTGCGGGATGTAATTTTGTTCAACTTATAATCAAAAACACTTTGTACGCTTCTGTTCGCCATAGTATGCCCGTATTGCCCTTTGCACCGGTTGTTTTGGGGCTGTTTTTTGGTTGCAGCTACTCGCAGACCAAACGCTTTGATGTGCAAAAAAACATTGTTTCCTTAGGCGTGCCGGTGCACCAGATAAGCATCTACCCAACAATGCTCACCCCCTTTCTTGACGAAAACCGCGCAGAGGAGGCCACGCTGAAAAATTTTTTGAAAACGGTGGACAACGTCCACATTTACCGCCTGCCAACAAAGCTGGCGCTCGACGATTTTGCCGAGCGGCTGGGCAAGTCGGACTACGTGCTGCTGCTGAACGTAGAGCGGGACGGGCATTGCCTGAAAATTTTCGGGGTGAAAAATCAAACGAAAGCTATGGATTCGCTGATTTTGCTGCTAAGCAAAACCGACAAAAATTACCCAAACGATAGCGACCCCTCCTGCTACTGCATAGAAGTGAGCGGCAACATTAGCGAGCCGGAGCTGATGAACCTGACCAACGTAAACCCCGCCTTTTTTGACCACTACATTGGGCGATTCAATATTCAGTTCTAACTACCCTTCCCAGAACGCCGGTATCGCCAGATGGCGCTCTCCAAAGTGCGCCGGGCAGTCAGGGTAGAAGTTCGGGCTGTGCTTCAAAGCTGCCCTTCCGGCTATGCCTGTCAGCACAAGTCTTTTTGGGGCTAAAGGCTTGCGACCGGGACAAAAGCAGAGCTTACTAAAAGTCGAGGTTTGTCAAGGTTATAGAGCGTTGCTTGCAGGGCGAACATTTTGGGTTACTCCTCGCCTGTCGGCTTCATCACCACGCCCCGACCTTTTTTCCCGTCAATCTTTATCACAACGGGCTTTTCAAAGCGCACGTGCCGGAGGTATGCCGTTTCGGTAACGGCGGGCTGCGCGTCGAGAAACGCCACGTCGTAAAAGCCGCCGCCCTCCTTCAGGTAGGGGTTCACGGTGAAGTAGCCCACGCGCAGCGAGGTGAGGTTGTGGAAAAAGTGCGTGCCCTGGCTCGGGTCAATGCGGTAGGAGGTAAGCCCCGCCTCCACAATGAGCCGCGCCCCCGATATGTGCGGCCACTTGACCGGAATACCCAAGCTTGCGTCGCTGCTGCCCCAGCGTCCGGGACCCGCCAGCACGTAGCCCCTCCCCTCCTCCGTCAGCCGGCGGTTGATGTTTTCGATTTCGTACGCTATGAGCTGGTTGTTGGACGCGCTAAAGTTTTCGGGCTTTACGTACACCACGTCGCACACGTCGCCGGTAGCGCCGTGCCCCAGGGCGTTCTCCGTGCCGATGATGAGCTGCTCCTGCGGCACGTCGGCAAGGTTTTCGGTTATCACCTCGCGGCTATCGACCACCGGGCGTATTTGCAGGAGGTAGAGCGTGCTGGGCTTGCTGCTGTCGAGGGAAAGGTTCACGGCGAGCTCTATTTCCACGTGTCGTCCCATTTCGCTGTGCCCCACCTGAAGCACCCTGTCCAGCGCCTGCGCAATGGGCGCCGCGCCGTGCTGCAAAATGTTGGCAAAGGAGATAATTTTTCGTCCGCCCTCGTACAGCCCGTCGCGGATTAGCTGGTCGGCGGGGTCGTAGGTGGAGGCAATGAGGCGCAGCGTGCCGTCTTTTTCGGCTTCGGACACGGGCAGCTTGAGCAGGTTAGACGCATCGTCGGGTTGCAGGGCGAAATTCTTTTTTGAGAGGTCGAGCGCGTAGAACTTGGTTTGCGTTTCGCGCAGCGCAAGGTCGAGCGTGCTCAGCTGCAAAATATTTTGCGGATGCCGCGGCGAAAAGCGGAGCGTTACGCCGCCGTCCACAATGTACTTTCCAAGCCCCAGCGCGATGTTTGCCACGCCGTCCTCCGGCAGCTCCGGCGCTATGGGGTAAAAGTTGACGGAGCGCGCCACGCCCGAAAACGAAGGGTAGTAGCGCTGCCCGCAGGCGCTGCCGCACACCTCTTGCAGCACGATGGCCATTTTTTCGTTGTCAATCACGTTGGACGTTGCCGCCATGTACGCCTTGCTGTCCCTGAAAAATGCCGACGCATACACGCCCTTGATGGCCTCGCGGAGCATACTTAGCGTGCCGGTCTTGCTCCCCTTTACGTAGGGAATCATGTAGGTGTTGTAAATTCCGGCAAACGGCTGGTAGTGCGAATCCTCCAGCAGGCTCGACGAGCGCACGGCAATGGGCGAGTCTATTGCCTCAATAAAGGCGAGGAAATCGGCTATGAGGCGGCGCGGCAGCTTGGCGCGGAGAAAATGCTGAAGCATCTCCTCATCCGGAATAACGCACAGCGCAATGGGATACAGCTTGTTTTGCTCCATAAACTCGTCGAAAATGTCGGTGCAGAGCGCCACCGTTTTGGGGACGGCAACGTCCAGCATGTCCATTTCGCTGAGCGAAGCGTTGCGCTTGATGAGCGAGTCGAGGAACGCCAGCCCCCGCGCCTTTCCCCCCATCGACCCCTCGCCAATGCGGGCAAAGTTGGAGTAGCGGTCGAACCTGTCGCGCTGGAAAACCGCCACCACGCCGCGATTCTTTATCTTGCGGTACTGCACAATAGCGTCAAAAATGATTTGGCGCACCTGAGCAAGGTCGCTGTCTCCCTCAAAAATAATGCTCTTGAGGAACTCGGCTACGGGGAAGATGGCGCGGGAGTAAAGCCAGCGCGAAATGTGGTTGTTGGAGATGTGGTAAATGAGCGACTCGTCGGGGACGTCGAAAATGCTGTCCTGCATTTCGCGCAGGGTGCTCACGCGCGCCACCTCCTGCCCCGTATCGGGGTCGCGGAAGATGAAGTCGCCAAACCCGAAGTCGTTTTTCATGTGGTCGCGCAGCTCCAGCTCCAGCGTTTTGGAATTTTTGTTGATAAACCCCACGCTCATTTCGTTGGCGTAGCGGACGTTTTCGCTCTCCGACGATTGCAGCAGGAACGGCACAAACTTGTCAACAGCGCGGATGTAGCGGCAGAGGTCAACCCCCGCCAGCTTGTCCTTTTTCCCGTTCCGCTCAAAGCTGGCGTCCGATATTACCCCCAGCATGTTGTCCCTGTAGCGGCTGTATATCGCCACAGCCTCCTCGTAAGTTCGCGCCAGCATGATTTTTGGCCGGCCGCGCATACGGAGCATACGCTGGTGGTCGTTGAGCGCTTCGGTCATAAACGAGCGCGACTGCTTGAAAATGACTTGGTAGAGGTGCGGCAAAATGGAGGAGTAAAAGCGGATGGAGTCTTCCACGAAGAGTAGCACCTGCACGCCCGCCTCGCTCACGTCGTTCTCAACGTTCATGCGGTCTTCTATGAGCTTGATGATGGCCATGAGCAGGTTGGTGTTGCCCAGCCAGCTGAACACGTAGTCTATGGCGCTAAGGTCTTCGTTGGCGATGCGCTGCGAAACGGCGCGTGAAAAGGGCGTGAGCACCACGATAGGGATGTTGGCGTGCTGCGCCTTGATGCGCTTTGCCTGCTCAAAGGTATCGCTGTCGCCGCCGGGCATACTGATGATAAGCTCAAACGGCCGCTCCCGCAGCAGCGCCAGCGCCTCCGCCTCCGTTGACGCCTGCGTGAAGCGAGGCGGGTAGCGCAGGCTGAGCGAAACGTACTCGTTGAAAATTTGCTCGTCCACCCGCCCGTCGTCCTCCAGCATGAAGATGTCGTACCGGCTGGCGATGAGCAGGATGTTGTAGATGCGGCGATTCATCAGGTTGGCAAAGGAGGTATCCTTAAAGTATAGCTGCCGGATGCTGGGAAGAGAAGGCATTTTTTAATTGGTAGTTAAAAATTAAAAGTTAAAAGTTAAAAGTTGTGCAAGACCTAATAAATATTTTCAGTTGGTTGCGTCTCAATTGCCCGCAGGGCAATAATATCAATAGAAAAACGTGTATCACACCCGTCCCGATTGCCCGCAGGGCAATAATATCAATAGAAAAACGACCATCGCACCCGTCCCGATTGCCCGTAGGGCAATAATATCAATAAAAAAACGTGTATCGCACCCGTCCCGATTGCCCGTAGGGCAATAATAGCAATAGAAAAACGACCATCGCCCGCTTTCGCCGTTAGCCTCGCCCGTAGGGCTTTAATAGCATCGTCATTTTCTATTATTCCCCTACGGGGAATTGGAGCTCGGCGCAGCCAATCTCCCCCCTAACCACCGAGCGCGGGGGTGCGTTGTGGCGGGAGGTTCCTCCACTACGCGCGCTCGTGCCTCACGCGCTCCGGTCGGAATGACGGGAGGGGGGAGAGGGACGCGAAGCGCGGCGGCGGATTGGCGATGGCGGCGGCGACAGCGGATTGGCGACGCTTGCGCCATCCCGTTAGGGATGGAACGCTCGGTAGAAAATGCCGCGCCTCCCCCAAGCTACCACATTCCGTAGGAATGTCTCCTAAACATTTCCGGCGAATTTACCCCTCCTCCACCACCGTCTTTTTGATGCTTTGCTCCGTGTCGTGCAGCTTTTTGCGGCACAGCTGTAGCAAGTCGGCGGCGCGCTTCACGGCTGCCGACATGTTATCTACGTCCAGCGTGCTGCTCTCCAGCTGCGCAAGGATTTCTTCCACTTCGGCAATGGCCTCGCCGTAGGTCAACTCTTTTTGCATGGCTCTTTTTTCATTTACATGGTTCAACAATGCTACTCCGCTTTACTCCCCGCGCTCCGGCTACCCCTTTCGCCATCCCCGACGGACGCACGCCGCGCTCTTGGGTGGTAGAGCAGGATAGCCTGCCGGAGGTACTCGCGGTCGAGGTGCGTGTAAATTTCGGTGGTGGTGATGCTTTCGTGCCCCAGCATTTCCTGCACGGCGCGGAGGTCTGCGCCGCCCTCCACGAGGTGGGTGGCAAACGAGTGCCGAAACGTGTGCGGGCTTATCGTTTTCGTAATCCCCGCCCTTGCCGCAAGGTCTTTGGTAATGAGGAAAACCATCACCGTTGTCAGCTTTGCGCCTCGTCGGTTGAGGAAGACCACGTCATCGGCGCTGCGCTGCTCCGTAGTGGCGCGGCGACCTGCAAGGTAGAGCTCCAATGCGCTCACGGCCTTGCCGCCAATGGGCACAAGGCGTTCCTTGTTGCCCTTGCCCACCACGCGCAGAAACCCCTTGTCGAGGTACATGCTCGAGAAGCGCAGGTTCACCAGCTCCGACACGCGCAGCCCGCAGCTGTACAGCAACTCCATCATTGCCTTGTTGCGGTGCCCCTCGGGCTTGCTCAGGTCAACGGCGGCAATGATGCGCTCCACCTCGTCCACCGTGAGGACTTCCGGGAGGCTGCGCCCCTGCTTGGGGGCGGCAATCTGCTGGGTAGGGTTGGCCTCCACCGCGTCGTCGAGGAGGAGGTACTTGAAGAACGCCTTAACGCCGCTCAGCACCCGCGCCTGCGAGCGACCGCCCAGCCCCCCGTCGTAGAGGCGCGACAGGAGCTGCTCTACGTGCGTGCGCTCCACCTCCTGCGGCTGTAGGCCGAGCTCGCCCTCCGCGTACTCGCGCAGCTTGCGCACGTCGGCGCAGTAGGCCGTCAGCGTCTTTTCGGACAGCGACCGCTCCAGCCGGAGGAACGCCAAGAAATCGGCTATCGCCTCATCCCACGTCAATACGCTACTTTTCATTTTCCGGTAAAAATCATCCCGTAAAGATAGGTAGAAATTTTTAAATCCTGAACCGCTCTGCGGGGAGACGCTTGGATATGAATTTATACCGCTAAAATAAAAATCCCCCAATCCTCACTTGGGGGATTATGGAAAATTTATTTTATCGGAAATCTACCGGAAATCTACCAAAATAGAGCTTTGCCATTTTATACTCTCCTTGCCCGTTAAGCAATTTTTCATCAGCCAACTCTAATAAATCCGTGCGTGCCGTTCTACCGGAAATACTGTACTTCTCTGCACATTTCGAGCTTGTAGTGTGGCAATGCTATAAATTTCAGGCTGTAAAATTGGTTGTTTTTTTCGCCAAAGGGCGTGTGCTATAAAGCCTCTCTTCCACCTAATTCAAGCAACAAAGCCACCTCAACAGCGCAAAATTTTTCGGGGCAGCTGACGCCGGAGCGGGACTTTTCCGTAACTTTGCCGCTGCTTAATGAAACATTATGGGAAAAAACAAGCTGTCGCGATTTCAGGAAAACGAAACTTTTGCGCTGCTACACCAGCCTGCGTTTGCCGACTTATTCAGGGGAGATTTTTCGCTGAAAGGGCGGTGGCGTGAGGATTTTTTTGGAAACGAAAATCCGATAACGCTGGAGCTGGGCTGCGGTCGCGGCGAATATACGGTGGAGCTGGCAAGAATGTGCCCCGACAAAAATTTTATCGGCATCGACATTAAGGGGGCGCGGCTGTGGCGCGGAGCCAAGACCGCCACTGAGGAGAACATGCGCAACGTTGCATTTGTCCGCTCCAAAGTAGAGGTCGTTACCTCGCTCTTTGCCCCCGGCGAGGTGGGCGAAATCTGGATTACCTTTCCCGACCCGCAGCCATCCCGCGCCCGCAAGCGGCTCTGCTCGCCAATGTTCCTCAACCGCTACGCGCAAATTCTTGCGCCGCAGGGCATAGTGCACCTCAAAACCGACAGCCAAATGCTGCACGAGTACGCCAAAGCCACGCTTGCCGCCAACGGCATTGCGCCGCTCCAGAGCGCCAACAATTTGTACGCAACCGCCGCCGCCGCCGAGCTCGCCATAAAAACAGCCTACGAAAATATTTTCATCAGCGAAGGCTACCCCATTACCTACCTCAAGTTTTCGCTGCCGCAAAGTAAGGTACTTGTAGAGCCGGAGGGCTTTGCGTACAGCGGCGATGTGCCTAAGGCAAAAACGCGGCAATCAAGGGCCGGAGGACGGAGAAATTTTGAATTTTGAATTTTGAATTGGCTGACGCCGAACATTGCGCCTCGGCGTTTTCTCCGTTGGAGCATCGGGGTGGGCTTTTGCGCAATCCGCGACTTTTCAATTTTCAACCTTTCAGCTCTCAACTTTCGCGCAGTAGATGCCTTTTTCGGTGCGCACCACTATTCTGCCATCGGTGAAGGCGGGGGTAGCAAACGTTTTTTGACCGGTATCGAACGAGCTTAGCAGGTCAAAGCTCTGGTTGGCGGAGTAGATGAACATTTTGCCGCTGTTGCTGAAAACGTACAGCTTTCCTTCGGTGATTATCGGCGAGGAGTAGAACTCGGTGTTCAGCTCGTGCGAACGCTTCAGCTCGCCGGTTTGCGCGTCGTAACATGCCAGCACGCCGTAGCTCGTGGCAAGGTACACGTTGTCTTTTGTGGCTACCGGCGACGAAACTTCGGGGAGAAAATCGTTTGCCGTCCACAAGGTTTGGCCGGTGGTAGCGTTCACGGCAATCAGCGCGGCGTACTCGCTTGCGCCGAACACCACTCCGGCCGCGCTGCACGGGCTTGACGCCACCTCGCCGCTCAACCCTTCTACCCGCCAGTATTGCTCCCCGTTGCTGGGGTTGTAGGCGGTTATGCTTGGGCTGCCCATCAGCACGAGCTGCGGCTGATTGTTAACGTAGGCAATGATGGGCGAGCTCCACGTGATTTTGTCCGTCCGGCTTTTTGTCCAGCGTTCGTCGCCGGTAGCCATGTCCAGCGCCATCACCTTTGGCGCGACGCTGTTGTCGTACTGAACGATGAGCAAGCTGCCGAACGTCAGCAGCGACGAGGCGTATCCGTAGTGGTTTTGGGGAACTCCAAGATTTTTTGCCCAAAGCCGCTTGCCCTCCATGTCGGCGCAAATCAGGTCGCCGGAGGCAAATATGCCGCACACTTGCTTGCCGTTGGTGGCTACGGTGGACGCGGCAAGCCCTGTGTCTTCGGTGGTTTCGGGCATTTTGGAGGGCGAACCGGGAATATTGCTTGCCGCCAGCGTCCAGAGCAGCTTGCCCGTCGTCAGGTCGTAGCAGTACAGCTCGCGGGCTTGCTCGTCTGCCCCCGTGATGAACACCTTGTTGCCGGTTATCACCGGCGAGTTGAAGCCATGACGGGGAATATCGCTCGCCCACGCAATATTTTCGCCGGTTGTGGGGTTCCACTTGACAGGTACGTTTCGGGCGGGCGACACGGCGTTGGAGTTGTTGCCGCGAAAGCAACTGTGCGCTACCTTCGGAGCGCTGACGCTGGCCGCTTCCTCTGCCGGATTTTGCGCCTCTTGTGCCCCTTCCGGATTTTCGCCAACGGCTTCCGCCAAGCTCTCCGCCAAGCCGTCCGCCGTGTTCTCTACCGTATCCTCGCCTGCCGACGGCGCTACATTTTCGCCCTCTCCGGCGGCGGATTGCTCGGCGGCGGCGTACACATCGCCGGCAGGCTGCCCCATAAGAGCATCCGTTCCGCTTTTTAGAAACGGCGCGGTAAAAAACACAAACACCAGCGCAGCGGCAACCAGCCCGCCCGCTATCCACGCCACGTACTTTCGGGCAAGCGTTTTCTCCATCCAATCGTCAACGGGGCTAATCTGCTTGCCGGGAATGTTTTTTTCTTCGGCAAAGTAGAACCGCAGCGCCGCCACAAACACCACCAGCATGGCAACCATTATGTACACCCCCGACCTGAGGTGGTCGAGGCGCACGAAGTAAGCCCGCCGCGCCAGCAGGTCGAGCTGGCGGATTTGCTCCTGAAGCTTGACGTTGCCGGCATTTTCGTCGTTGATTTGCTTGAGCGTCTCAACAACCTCTGCCTGTAGCGGGTCAAAGCCCCTTACCTGAAAATAGTTTGTTATCAGCATTGCCGAAAAGGCAACGATAAAGATAGCCGATACGATAGCGATATTCCGGAAAATTTTCTTTTTCATGGTAAATTATATAAAGTCTTATTAATTCTTTCAAATTAATGACGACGCTTTTTATGGCAAACTCAAATTGCCTTGACTTTCAGGCAACGCCACCCGCGTTACTCCGAGCGTAACGAGGAGGCTCCCTCCGCGTACCGCACAGCTCTTACCCCGCCGCTATTTTTTTTGCGGGCAGTAGCTAAAGCAGCGGGCGCAATGTACGCAGGCAGCGTCGTTTATCTCGTATGTTTTCCGCGTGCGCTTTAGCGATAGCCCTATCAGGGTAAAGCCGACGACCATGCCCATTAGCGCGCCGGCAGCGGTGGCGTAACGCCTGAAATCGGCTTCTACCGTTGCGGCGCGTCGGCTCAGCTCCTCCACCGTTCCGCCCTGACCGTAGAAAGCCTCCAGCTCCGGCAATTGCACGTCCTGCGGCGTCGCTTCGTTTTGCGCTACCATATCGTACAGCCGGACGTCCTTATTCACGCGGCTTAGCGAGTTGCTCGCTACGCGCAGCGTCAGGGCGCCTGCGCAGGCCATTGCAGGCAGCAAAAGCAGGTAGAGCAGTATTCGTTTTACGCCTTGCGCACGGCTTTCTTTTACCTTGTTTGCGTAAGGCGCACGGATAGCGTCAACGGGGCAGGCGTTGTGGCACAGCTCGCAGCTGATGCAGCCGGGCGTGATTTTTACCTTCCATACCGATACGCGGGCAAAGAGGCTCAGCAGCGCACCGTACGGGCAATGTAAACGGCAAAACGGTCGCCCCGTAAAGATGGCGGCAACGAGCAGAAGCGCTCCAAAGACAATCATCCCAATGTCGCCCCCCAGACGGAATATGCCGATAAACGGGTCGAAGCGGCAAATGATGAAGCCGCTGCGCGTAACCGCAAACAACACCGCAAAGATAAGGTAAATCCAGGGGATTATGCTCAGGGCAGCCGTGAGCGCTTTGGAGAGGCGATAGCTTTTTACGTTGACCAGCTCTTGCAGCGCACCCAGCGGGCATACGCCCGCGCAAAACACCCGTCCCGCTAAAATGGCAAAAATGATGGGCAAAATGAAGAAGAGCAACGCCGACGGCGGTATGACGTATGAGCTGTCGGCGAGCGCCACCGCCACATTTTGTATTGCGCCAATGCTGCAAACGCACCCGCTCCGGAAAAAGCCAAAGTACGCCACCGAAATAACGGACGTGACGACCACCGGCGCGCGCGTTCGCCTTTTGATGACTGCCCACGCCACCACGCTCATCAGCGCCGCCAGCAGGGTAATATCCACAGCCGTCCACAGCGACTCGTTGGGGATGGCGTAGTACAGCTCCGGGTACTTGTACCCCGATTCAAAATCGGGCTTGGGAAACCGCTGCGCACCGGCAACACCGGCATGAAAAAGGAATGGCAAAGTAGCCCATATTCGCAGGATGCGAGTAGAAAGTGTAGCCGATTTTTTCACTGCGTTCAGCATAGTAGTAGGTTATAAGTAAACAGGTATCCGGCTGCGTCAAGCGTCTTTTAGCATGTACGCCTTGTCGTATGCCACCTGCATGATAGCCCCCGAAGGGCACACGTTGGCAATTTGGCACTCGTTGCAGTTCTTGCACAAGTCTCGCTTTACCTGCAAGTAGAGCGAGCCGTTCCCGAATGAGTTGCAGCCTTTGGCGCACTTTCCGCAGCCGTTGCACAAGCTCTCGTTGATGGCGTACTCAAAGTACGGGTCTTCTACAAACTTTCGCTCGATAGCGCCGGTGGGGCAGCGCAAGTTTTCGGCCGCGGTATTGAGGTCTTTCGCGTTGGTGCGGTAGTAGCCCCCGCAGAGGTCGCAGTACCCGCACACCTTGTTGGCATGGATGCACTTTACCGCCGAAACAGGCAGCACGCAGGCGGTTGCGCAGCGGCCACAGCAGGTGCATTTCATGGGGTCTATCTGCCAAAAATAGCGCGGCTGCGCCGTCAGCGCCCGCCGGAGCAGCACGCCGGAGATGGACGCAGCAGCAACGCCCGCAGCGATGGAGCCGCAGAGCCGCAAAAACTTTTTGCGGGAAACAGGGTTTGCAATGTTATGCCCCATTGTTTGTAACGTTTGAATTTTTATCCGCGCAGCGGGCAGCTAACGCCGCATCCGCCGCAGGCTGTGCTTGCCGTTTGGGCGCTGTCGTAGCGAAAAATGGAAACTCTCTTTTTCCCCGCCGCCACTATTTTGTCGCCTTGCACCTTCACGTCGTAGGCAATTCTTCCGCCGCCCAGCATTTTTCCGTCGAGCAGTACGCCCCGAAACGCACCGTCTCGCCCGTAGCAGCTGATACGCGGGTCTCCCTTTTCGGAGGTAATAACGTCGCCGCTTGGGGTGCACGACAAGTACACCGGGTTACAGCATCCGGTGAACATGCCGGGAGCAGCGCCATGTTTGCCAAACGAGCCGACGTATTCGCCGTCAACCGTGTAGCGCTCCACCTGATGCCGCCCCGGGTTGGAGCAGTACAGCGCGCCGCCGATATGCTCAATCCCGAACGTGTAGCTGGGGATAACAAACCCGTTGGGGCTGTGGATGAACTTTACAAAATTTCCTTCGGCGGTGTATTTGCAAATATTCTTGTTCCTCACATCGGTAACAAATACGCAGCCTGACGCAAGCGCAAGCGAGCAGTAGTCGGACAAGTCGCTGCAAGCCTCCCAGCCGCGCAGCAGCTCGCCCGTCGGCGAATACACCCCGATGCTGTTGGGGTGCAGCAGGTAAATCTCATCGCCGGCGACGGCAATATCGCGTATGGGTTCGGCGGCGGTAAAGCGGCGAAGCAGCGTGCCGTAGCCGTCGTAAGCCGAAACCGTGCCCGCCGCCGCCACGTACAGCTCGTCGCCCCGCAGCGCAAGGCTTTCTATGGCTTGGTCTGTGGCAAAAGCCGCTACCAGCTTGTAGGGCGATGCAAATGCCTCGCCTCGCACCGGACGCAGCCCATCCGGCGCAACGCCAACCGGCGGCGCAAGCGTCCGCCTCATCAGCGTACCCGATACCGCAGCAACAGCGCCTCCGGCAACAATTGCGCCGCACGTCCGCAGAAATTTTTTGCGGGTCATTGGGTTGATTACCGTGCTTTGGTTACTTTTTTCTTCATCCATAGCGTTCTGAGCTAAATGCTGATTTGACAATAAGGTAATAAGGGTAGCGGGACGTATGCTCTTTGCCCTGCTCTACTAAGGGAACTTTGGAAAAATAAGGGTTCCCAAAAGCCCCCTTCGTAGCGTCATCAAAAGCCCCCTTAGTAGCAGCAATTTCACCCCCCGATACATTCTCCCTTATTTCCTTATTCAGCTTTTGCAAATGTTTTTCGGGGTTACCACATTCCGCAGGAATGTCTCCGAAATATTTTTTGGCACATTCCTAACGGAATACGTTGTGCCGGGCTATTTGCCGTTTCTACAACTTGCTACGCTCGGTTGATATTATTCCCCTACGAGGAATCGAAGCCAATTGCCGCATGTTTTTACTGCACAAAATTATACTTGTGCGCCGTATTGCTCCAACAATTTCCCTGCAAAGGTAATTTTTTTTCGTATATGCAACGCTTAACGCAGGAAAAAAGGTGCGGGTAGCCTTTAAAAAACAGCGATTCTTTGTTTACACGTTGCTAAAACCGCTATCCAGAGTAGAGCGGGGGCGCAAATATGCCAAATTTTCATCCTCATCACAATTTTTTACAGATAAAAATAATGGATATATTAAAAAGTTTTTCTACCTTTGCCGGAACGAATTAAAAGAAAATAACGCATCATTTAAAACAAAAAAATTATGTCGCTAAACAAGGTAATGCTTATTGGCAATGTGGGCAGAGACCCCGAAATACGCCACCTTGATACCGGTGTGGCTATTACTACGATTACGTTAGCTACGTCTGAAGTCTATACCGACAAAAATTCGGGGCAACGTGTAACCAACACCGAATGGCATAACGTGGTGTTATGGCATCAGCTGGCAGAGCTGGCAGAGAAGTACATTCGTAAAGGTTCGCAGATATTTGTTGAGGGAAAAATCCGAGCCCGCTCATGGGACGATAAGAATGGACAAAAACGCTACACTACAGAAATCGTGGCGGAAAACGTGCGCTTGCTTGGCCGCCGTGAAGACAGCAACGCCGGAGCGCCTGCTCCTGCCAGATTTTCGCCGCCGGCAACGCAAAACGCTCCCTCTATTGACGACCCAATGAGGGGTAACAACGCGCTCTAAAAGACCATCTGAAACTTTACAGCAAAGCGAAGAAATTCCATGTCTTTTTGGAGCTTCTTCGCTTTGCCTTATCTACCATAGCTTGTGAAATTCTTTTACCCGCCTCTGCTTTTTATGTTGCTTGCAACAGCCCTCTGCCGCGCAGGTGAAAACGTATTTCCGCACGGTAGCCGCGCCGCGGCGCTGGGCTACATGGGGGTGGTGAATACCGATGTTTTTGCCGCCTACAACAACCAAGCCGCGCTGGGCTTCCTTTCCTCGCCGCAGGCGGCAGTACACCACGAAAACAAGTATTTTACCGAAGCGCTCAACCTTAGCGCCGCCGTTTTTGCCATGCCTGTTCCGGTTGCCGGCGTGCTGGGCGTTGACGTGTGCTCGTTTGGGTACTCCCTCTACCGCGAAACGCGCATGGGCGTTGCCTGGGGCAAACAGCTCTCGGAGCGTATTGCGGTGGGGACGCAGCTCGGCTACCACTTGGTGCAGGTGGCAGGATACGGCGCAACGAGCGCCCTCACCGCCGAGCTCGGGCTGCTTGCCAAGCCAACGGACAACCTGTGGGTAGGCGCTCACGTGTTCAACTTCACCAACTCGCGCTACTTCAGCAACGCCCACCACGAGCGGCTACCCGTAATCTTTGACGTGGGCATGGGCTACCGCTTTGCGCAACATGCCAGCCTGCTGGTCGGCACAAAAATCGAGTCGGAGCAGGCGGCGCAGGCCAAAGCCGGGTTGGAGGTGGTGATTCTCAAAACGCTTGCGCTGCGCCTGGGCGTGCTGGCAAAACCGGTGGAGCTGCTTGCCGGATTTGGCTACACCTACCGAAAGCTGCACATTGATATGGCATTTTCGCGGCACGAAACGCTTGGCTACTCGCCGCAAATTTCGCTCTCCTACAACTTTTCGCAAACGCAAAAAAAACAATGAAACGCCACGCTCACACGCTACGTGCTGCCATCTCCCTAACTATGGCAGCGGCTTGCGCAGCGCCTGCGTTTTCGCAAGCCGTTACGGTGCAAAAAGCCATCGAAAGCATCGTGGAGGAAGCCTCTACGCTGGAAGACGCCGACGTTACGCTCGAGGTGATGTACGAGCAACTCACAAGCTACGCCGCCAACCCGCTAAACCTGAATACGGCAAGCGAAGCGGAGCTGCTGCGGCTGTGCGTGCTCAACGAATTTCAGGCGGCAAGCATACGCGAATACATTGCGCAGAACGGCGAAATGCAAACGCCCTACGAGCTGCAATACGTGCACGGCATTACGCAGGAGATGATGATGAAGTTGCTGCCTTTTGTTGCAACGCTTCCGGGCGAAGACCTGCAAAAGCCTTCGCTGCGGCAAATGCTCACAAAGGGGCAACACCTGCTCTTGGCGCGCGCCATGCAGACGGCAGAGGAGCAAGCGGGGTACAAAAACGGCTACTACCTGGGCAGCAAGCAAGCCCTGTACGCTCGCTACCGCTATACTTTCAGCAACAAGCTGCAATGGGGGGTTACGGCGGACAAGGATGCGGGCGAGCCTTTCGGCAAGAGCGGCAACGAAGCCGGATTTGATTTTTACTCGGGGCACTTGCAGGTAGCCAACACCGGCGCTCTGCGCACGCTGGTGCTGGGCGATTTTTACGCGCAGTTTGGGCAGGGGTTGTCGCTTTGGAAAGGCGGGACGATGGGAAAATCAAGCGACGCTTTCAGCATAGCCAAGCGCGGCAACGGCGTGGCGGCGTACAGCGGAGCGAACGAAAATTTATTTTTTCGGGGCGCGGCGGCAAGCGTAAACGTCTCCAAAACGGTTACGGCTACGGCATTTTTCTCCTACAAAGATGTTGACGCCAACGCCGATACGCTCGGCGTTTTCTCTACGCTGCAAACCTCAGGGCTCCACGCCACGCCAAAAGCAATGGGGGAGAAAGACGCGGTGAGCGAAATGGCGGCGGGAGCCAACGTGTCCTACAGGATGACAAAGTTGCGAATTGGCGTAACCGGCTTGTGGCACAAGCTTGGCGGGTCGTACCAGCGAAACGTGCACCCGTACAGCTACTACGAGCTGAATAAAAACGAAAACGCCAACCTTAGCGCAGATTATCGCTGGTTTATCAAAAAAACATACTTGTTCGGTGAATTTGGCGTGAGCCAAAACGGTGGGCTTGCCGCTCTCAACGGGTGTCTGGCCGATATTGCGCCGCGCATGCAGCTGGCGCTCCTGCACCGCTACTACCAACCCCAGTATCAGGCATACTACGCCGCCGCTTTTGCCGAAAGCGGGAAAACGGCAAACGAAAACGGGTTTTACATTGGCGCAAATATTTTTCCGCACCCCAAGGTAAAGACTACGCTGTACTTTGACGCATACACTTTTGCGTGGCTGCGGTACAAGGCGATGGCTCCCTCGAAAGGTTTTGATTTTTTGCTCCAAACCGACTACACGCCGCAGCCGCTTTGCAAAATGTCCCTGCGCTTGCGCTACGACACAAAGGAGGAGAATGTTGCCGACGAGCTGATACCGACAAAAACAACCGATGCGGTAGAAAAAATAAACCTGCGCTACAACATTACCTACTCGCTACTGGCAGGGCTTGACTGCGAAACGCACGCAGAGGTTGCGCTGTACAAGGCGGGCACGCAGGAGCGCGAGCGGGGCGTGCTGGTTTTTCAGGATGCTCAGTACAAGCTTCGGCAGCTGCCTTTGTCCGTATCGCTACGCTACGCCATCTTCGGCGCCGACAGCTACGCCTCGCGCATGTACGCCTACGAGAGCGACGTGCTCTACGCTTTCTCCGTGCCTGCATACTACGGGCAAGGCTCGCGCTGGTACGTCAACCTGCACTGGCAGCCGCTGGACAGGCTGGACGTATGGCTGCGCTGTGCGCAAACCTACTACTACGACCGCGACGTTGTCGGAAGCGACGCAACGCAAATCAACGCCAACCACCGCACCGACGTAAAGCTCCAGCTGAAAATCACGCTTTGAGAAATGGCGTTGCCTTTCTCACTTTTCCGCGCGCTTAAAGCAGCGCCTTCAGCTTTTCCTCAAAAGTACTCTTCGGCGCTGACCCTACCAGCTTATCCACCAGCTCGCCGTTCTTGAAAAACAGCGCCGTTGGGATACTGCGAACGCCATAGCTTGCGGGGGTTTGGTCGTTGTCGTCAACGTCCAGCTTGCCCACCACGGCGCGACCCTCATACTCCTTAGCCAGCTCCTCGATGGCAGGAGCAATTGCGCGGCAAGGGCCGCACCATGTAGCCCAAAAATCAAGCAATACGGGCTTGCTACTCTTGAGCACTTCCTGCTCAAAGTTTACATCTGTTATCTCTAATGCCATATCTTTTATTGTGTAAAAAAAATTATTGTTATGTTTTACGCTATACGCTTTGCGCCAATTGCTTTCGCAATACTTTCAAATTCCTCCTTCGCCAGCGTCAGCTTCGGCTTTTTAAAATCCACGTCGGCTTCGCTGTTGAGGGGAATGAGGTGAATATGCGCGTGCGGCACCTCCAGCCCCAGCACCGCCACGCCTACGCGCTTGCAGGGGACGGCCGCCTGTATCGCTTTTGCCGTTTTCTGCGCAAACAGCCACAGCCCGCTCAACGTTTTTTCGTCGAGGTCAAACAGGTAGTCCACCTCTTTTTTGGGAATAACCAGCGTGTGCCCTTTGGCTATCGGGTTAATGTCCAGAAAGGCGTAGTAGTCGTCGCTCTCAGCCACCTTGTAGCTGGGAATTTCGCCGCTTGCAATTTTAGAAAAAACAGTACTCATGGGGATTGGGGGGTTACAAAATTCTGTTCATCACAACGATATTTCGAGAACTTCAAGCTTCATGCTGCCGGCGGGGACGCTTATCTCCACCACGTCGCCCACCTTTTTACCGAGCAGGGCTTTGGCAATAGGCGTGGCTATTGAGAGCTTGCCCGCCTTGAGGTTTGCCTCATTTTCGGTAACCAGCGAGTACTCCATCGTCGCTTTGGTGCGCACGTTTTTGAGCTTTACCTTGTTCAGCAGCTGTACTTTTGAGGTGTCAATCTTGGAGTCGTCAATAATTTTGGCATTAGCCAACATGTGCTCCAGATTTGAAATTTTCATTTCGAGCAATCCCTGCGCTTCCTTTGCCGCGTCGTACTCTGCGTTTTCCGAGAGGTCGCCTTTATCGCGCGCTTCGGCAATGGCGCGCGAAGCCGCCGGACGCTCTATATGCTTCAGCTTGTCCAGCTCCGCGCGAAGCTTCTCCAAGCCATTTTCTGTCAAATAGGTGTATGCCATAGCGATTAAATAGTTTTATTACTGTTGATGATGCAAAAAAAATAAAGAATTCCCCATTTTGCAGGTAGGGAACTCTTCAACTTTAAACTCCAACGATTGAATTGCAAATGTAGCCACATTATCCGCAAGAAGCAACTTTTTACCTCCAATAATTGTTAATATGTTTTTAAATATCTGATAATACAGATGGGTTTCAACCTCAATTACGGCTGTTTCTCCTTTCGTAAAAAAACTTTTTCCGCTCCATGCGCTTGTAAAACTTAGATTTTTCATGTAAGTTTGCAGGTTCTTAAGAAAATCTTTGCGTGATTCAGTCCGAAAATATAACCAAATCCTTTGGCTCTCTACAGGTGCTCAAGGGTATTAACCTTAGCGTGGCGAGCGGCGAGGTAGTGTCGATAGTAGGCGCAAGCGGCGCCGGCAAAACTACGCTGCTCGAAATTTTGGGTACGCTGAGCCGCCCCGATAGCGGCGTGGTGCGCCTTCACGACGTTGACGTATTTGCGCTTGGCAGGCGAGAGCTGGCGCGCCTGCGCAACCGGAAGCTCGGCTTTGTCTTCCAGCTTCACCACCTGCTGCCCGAATTTACGGCGCTGGAAAACGTCTGTATTCCGGCGTTCATTGCCGGCGCAGACAAGCATAAGGCCGAGCAGCGCGCCAAAGAGCTACTCGGCTACCTTGGGCTTGCCAGCCGTATGCAGCACAAGCCGGCAGAAATGTCCGGAGGAGAGCAGCAGCGCGTGGCGATTGCGCGCGCTATGGTCAACAGCCCCTCGGTTATCTTGGCCGATGAGCCTTCGGGAAACCTTGATTCGCACAACAAGCAGGAGCTGCACGCGCTGTTCTTCAAGCTGCGAAAAGAAATGGGGCAAACCATCGTCATTGTTACGCACGACGAAGAGCTCGCCAACATGTGCGACCGCAAAATTGTCATGAGCGACGGGCAAATTGTTTAGGAGTACGCAGCGCCATCTACCGTTAGAGTAAGAGGCGTACGAGGAAGGGGGATGTTCGCTTTAAATTGCTTGTTACCTGTTTTATTTTCGCAAAATCGGAACAACCCTGTGGGTTCGAATCCCGCTACACCTCCAAATGTTTAACCGGCAAGCTTATGACAGAAGAAGTAAAGAAAGTATTGGACGAAATGTCGCCTGATACTGTAGGTGTAAACCTTAGAAACATCGTACAGCAAATGTCGATGCGCCACCTTATCATACGAATGAAGGACGAAGGTCTTGAAATTCGCGATGATGAGGAGAAGCGAAAATTAGAGATAGCAATACGTATTGCAATAGCAGTATGTAAATTGCATCTGCAAAATGAGCTTAAATAAGCAAAGATGAAGAAAGCTGTTAGATATTATGAATATCGGAATGTGCCTGTACGCATGTGCGAAAGCGGGTAGAAACCCGCAGGGCTCAAATGCTGGCATGAAAATGTTCCCGCACCGGACACTCAACCCTCGCACAGGGTCGAACAGCTGAAAGTCAGGTAACATATTCTATTCTTACATTTCTACGCCTCTAAATTTCTAATTCTTAACCCCTAATTTACAAAAATATGGTTCTTTTTTTTCAGTCATCGGCAAGCGTTTTGGCGGTAAGCGCCGACAGCCCGCTCACGGGGCAAGACATCGAAAAGCTGGAGTGGCTT
>JAITAP010000249.1 GCA_031284065.1 Prevotellaceae bacterium | reverse complement strand
GCTGCTGTGAGCGTCAACAAAGTAGGTTAACGCTTGCGGAATAGAAATATATAGCATTTGAGAAGGAATTTTTTTACAGTAGCAATCGACTTTGTTGCAACGAGAGCACATTACTATATAGAACCTACGGCAGCAAGTCCCGCAGGGACGACACTTGATTAACCGTAGGCTTTAGCCTACGGTAAACGATAGCGCTCTCCTCTTAAGTCCCGCAGGGACGACACTTGCTGTCGCCTCCAAAGTGTCGTCCCTGCGGGACTTGCTGCCGTAGGTTTTATATAGTAATGTGCTCTCGTTGCAACAAAGTCCCGCGCACGTATAATTTGCGTAATTCGCGGGTAGAAAAATAATTGATTAAAATTTCGCTACCCGCGCAGGCATAAGCTATATACCGCTTAGCGCTACAAATACGCCCCTACCATGCAGGTTTTTTTGTATCTGTTTACTACGCCGCCAAGCGAAAACACCTCCACGTAAACCACGTAAATGCCTGTGGCGGCAACCTTGCCGTTGTTGCATACTCCGTCCCACGCCAACCGCCCCTCTACCGCCAGCGTAACGTTGCGGCACAGCGTTCTGGCAACCCTGCCCGCCGCGTCAAAAATGGTAACGCTGGCAACATACCCTTCGGCGGGCATGGCGTAGCTGATGAAAAGTATATCGTCAAAGCCATCGCCGTTGGGCGAAAACGCTTCGGGGAAGAGGCTCACGGCGTCGGTGTTAGCGTTTTTGCGCTCGGAGTACTGCGAATTTTTGCCGGTAGGCGTGGCAAAACCCGAAATCTGCGCCGCCGAAAACCAGCTGGACGCTTCGCTTGCGAGCAGGTTGGGGTTGATGCGCTCCAGCGAAACGCCCTTTGCGCCAACGAGCATAGCGCTGTGCATTTTTTCGGAGTAGTAAAAATCTTCGAGCGTCGCGCCGGCGCTGTCGAGCAAGGCCACGCAGCCATGGTCGTTTGGGTAGGAAGGTATTCTGTCGAGGGCGATAAACGCTTCGGGGTTGGGGCAGCGGTACTGCTCGCGCACCACGTCCGGCAAGGTCGTTACCACCACGTAGCTGCTGGGAAAGAGCGCGTACGCCGGCAGCGGGTACGATTTGTCGATAGCGCCGTCTGCCGCGTCGCGGTTGGCAATGCGCACGCCCTCCAGCTCCGCAATTTTGTTCGAGCGGTTGTATATCTCCACAAAATCCACGCCGCCGGCGTAGGGGTTGAACAGCGTTTCGTTGATAATAACGTCGCCCGCTGCGGGATGTTCGCCAAAGCCTGCCTGTACGGTAAAATCGTCCCTGCAATTTTGCGCCAAATCGCAAACAGCGCCATTTTTTACCGAAAGCGTGTAGGCAACGTTCCGCGCCAACAGCTGGCTGAAAGCGAGGACAAGGTCCGTCGGTTTGTCGGCGTCCCGCCGCACGCTTTGGGCAGCGCCAATGCTGTTGTCCAGCGAAAAGTACTCCGCGCTGAGCGCGGCGTCGCTGAGCGCCTCGCTAAAGCTAAGCGCCAGCTCGCGCTCTGTAATTTTGAGGCTGGCGAGCTCGGGCGGCGCAGCGTCGGCGTTGACGGCCGACACAGAGTTTTCCTCGCCGGGCGTTCCTCCGCGCTCGTCGTTGGAGGCGCGCCAGTTGGCGACGGTTTCCTCAAGGTTGTTCAGGTCTATTTTTTCGAGCGAATAGCCGCCCAGCTTTTTCGTTTCGTCGGCATACCACGAATCGCTGTACGCGAGCATGGCGACAGTCGTCCCGCAGCTGTCGGCGAGCAGAAGGCTTGCGCCTGCGTCGGTCAGCGTTGGGCGGTTGGCAACGGCAAGCGTGCCGGCAAATTCCGGCGTTCCGCTGCCGATAAGCGCGTAATCGTTTGCCTCAATGCTGCCGAAGGTAATGCGCCCCGTTCGCGCTGCGGTTGATATTGTCCAGCCGGTAAGATCTATGCGGCGGTCGGTGCGGTTGTAGAGCTCAATGTACTCGCTGACGAGCTCGCTTTCGCTGTAGGGGCGCACCATCAGCTCGCTAAAAACCACGTCGCCGTAGCGCGGCACATCAAGCCGGAAGTCGTACCTGTCGTTGCTCATGGAGCTCTGCGCGTCGGGCAAATCGTGAATGTTTAGGCGGTAGCTGCCGGTGGCAAGCGGTTTGTTCACAAACACTGCCACAGCTTTGGGAGACCTCAGCGCCACAGAATCAATAGCCACGTCGCTGCCGTCGGCGGCGCGGAGGCTGTAGCGCGACGCTTCGGCTGCGCGTGCGGCGTCAACCGCCCTGCTCAGCTCCACCTGCAAGCTGCGCGGGGTTTTGCGCTGTACCGAAGCTATTTTCAGAGGGCGAGGTACAAGGTCTATCAGCAGGTCGTCCACAAAAAAATTTCCGGAGTTGGAGGAAGAAAAGGCAAACAAAAACCCGAAATACTCGCTCAGCGCTTCGTCGGCATCCATTGCCTTCCCGTGCTGAACCAAGTGGCTCGCATCGCCCTGGTCGTTGGCAAAAAGCGTCCACTCACCCTGTGAAGAGCGCGTAACCTTTACCGCAATCTTTTTATTTCGCGTTACGATGGTTGTTGCAATCAGCGGCGTAATGTCTCCCGAATTTATCCTAAACAGCCTTAGCGTGTCGTCGTCCACAACGCCTACGGCGTAAGCGTTCACCCCTGCTCCGGTGGCGCTCATTGCGGAGGCGTCCGCGTTGGAGGCAAGAAACGCAAGCCAGTAGTTGTTGGCCGAAACGGCAACCGAAGAGGCGTACCTGACGACGGAAAAGCTCCACGTGTCGCTCTTCGCGCTCTGATTTGCGCGAGGAATAACGGAAATTCTATCAACATCGTGTTCGGAAACGCTGCGCACGTGCCGCAAAACCTTTGCCCCGCCAAGCAATGCGGTGTCTTTTACCGCCCAGCTGTTTTCGGGGCTTTGCAAAAAATCCGACAGGCTGCCGTTTTCAAAATCGTACCGCACCTGCGCAAGTAGCGCAGAAGTAAGGCCGCATACGGCCATGCACAGCAGCGATATTTTTTTTACCTGATGCGGCATGTATCAATTGGTAATGAATTTACAGCTAATATCAAAAAGGGCTCAGCTTTAATTCTCCGAGCAGCTTAGCCGTGCAAATTTAGGAAAAAAATTGGTTGTTGCTACTGACCGACTAAAATTCAGCTATGCGCTTTTCCGGGCTAAATTTGCAGGCCAAAGGCGCAGGAAAGGTTGCCGATATGTTAAGTATCCATTAACGCCACTGCGAATGAAATGAAACAATGACGGAAAAATTGATAATCGACCATTAACTTAATATCACAATATTTTTCCCCTTGTAATTTATTCTATTTTTTTTATTACCTTTGTTCCCTTAATTAAGCGAAACCAATGCGTAGAGCTTGCGCTAAAAGAGCAAAAATCAGAATTGTGTAACTTTCGCAGGGCGCATGTACTTTTTTCAAAAAATCGGCGCCGCCATATTTTCGTCCGGCCGCAACAATGCATGGCTACTCAATATCCGCGACAATTGAAGCGTGTCTTTGCGGCTTGCCGGGCAGCTGAACATGAACAAATAACAACTAAAATACAAATGACTTCATATTTTTTACTTTTAATTACACATGTTCTTTATGGAAAACAAATCTACCAAAAACGACGTCGAACAGGAAATTGATTTATGGGAAATTTTGCAAAACTTTGGACGATGGCTCGCTAAAATTACAAGGATTTTTTTTCTTTTTCTTTTGAGAAAAAGCGTCAGGCTTGCCTGTTTTATCTTTGTGGGCGTAGCCACAGGCGGAATTTTATACATTCGCAGCAAGCCTGATTACAGCACACGCTTGCTTATGAGGGTGAATACAGTAAATGACTTTTTTTACGTAAACTTGATTAATGAAAACTTGGCGCGGGAAAGGAATATCAATATTTTTCGGGAGCTGGTGAACAAGCTGGCTATTCCGGAAAATATAGCCAAACAAATTAAACATATTCAGGCATGTTACGCTATTGACTTTAATAAAGACGGTTTGCCCGATGCTATGGATGAAAATAATGAATATTCCAATTCCAGGGACTCAACAAAAATAAAACAAATACTTCACAGTATGTTTTACGTTAATGTGCACGTTTACTCCACCGAAGCGCTTCCGCACATCCGGAAAAGCATAGTAAATTTTATCAACAATAATGACTATGTACAACGCCATAATGCGCAGCGCATAGAGAAGCTCAATGAGCGAACAAGCTACCTGAATCACCAGCAGACTCGGCTGGATAGCCTGCAACGGGTTGAGTACTTCCAAAAAGAAAGGAACAAAAAAAGCGCAAGTAGCGGACAGCTGTTAGTGCTGAATGAGCAGCCACAGCCGCTATACCATGCGGAACTGATTTCCTTAAACAATCAGATACTGGAAAACAATACCGAATTGCTACTTTACGCGGAGCCTGTTACGATTATTCAGGATTTTGCCGAAACCTCCCGTCGGAGCAATGGCGTGCTGCACTATGTTGTGCCTTTCGCCATATCCTTCTTTTTCATTGGGCTGGCGTTCCTTGCTATTTGGGATTACCGAAAATCGCTTGCCAAATTATACCGCGAAAAACTTTCTTAAGCTTTCGACGCTTCGGGCGTAGTGGGAGAGAGTGATTCGTTTTTTTAATGTTGGCGGCATGAGAAAATCATACGCCTCTGTGCCAAAGAAGAGAAATGGCAGATATTTTTGAAATATCATTCGGGACGGATGTAGAGAAAGAAATTCGACTTGAGAAGCTACGTAGCAGTAAGGCTGTTGAGATTACCGGACAAGAAGCGCCTTACAGTGAAGATTTGAGAGAATACAGGCAAAATGCTCTTGAATATGGTAAAACTTTGAGAGGCGAGTACATCAATAAAGATACGGGAGAAAGTATAGCCATTTCCCGCAGCTCTATTGAAGAAGTATTGCACCATAGCACAATTGAGCCCGGACATATTCCGTCGATGGTCGCTATTCCCCAAATCATTGAAACTTCAATCTATATCCATACTTTGGAGAACAAGGAAAAAGCGAAAAAACCTAACATTAAAAATTTTGATTACTACGTGGCAGGCTTAAGGATAGGCGGTATAGACTACACTGTTAAAGCCGTTATTGCCAATGACGCGAATAGAAAAAGATATTATGACCACGCACTTACGCAGGTAGAAAAAGCGAAGCTCCTTGATGAAATAAATCATCAAGGAGCTTCTAAAGATAACTTTGCATCGTCTGGCTTGTCTTCAGCGGGTGAATCCGGAGAGGCGAAACAATCCCGCCCGGCGACCAAAGATAGGGAAGCAACCATAAATTCTCCTGCTTCACCCCGCAAAGATAAGCGTTTGCTTTTAATTCTCCAAGCAAAATCCGTAAAAAAAATTGACGGCGTCGAGTTGTCCCCCGAGCAACAAAAATCTCTTGCTGCGGGAGAGGTTGTCAGAGTTGAAAATGCGGTAAACAGCGCAGGCGAAAAGCAAACGGTATATGTACGATGGAATACGGAAAAAGGAAATCCGGACTTTTTTAGAAGTATTCCTGCCGATAGCAATAAAAATCGTAAATGATTACCGGGTATAATCCCCGATTGAGCAAAATCGCAGCCGTAGGAATGTCGCCGAAATATTTGTGGGCACATTACTAACGGAATGTGGCGTACCGTATGCAACACGCTATTTTTACTCCACACAAAAACGCTAATGAGAATGAAAAAGACCCCCTTTTTGCTTGGCCTGCTGTCGTTGTGCACGGCCGCTGCCGATGCGCAAAACCGCAGCACGGCAGCATTGCCGGAAACATTTACAGGGGCTTCGCCCCGCATAAGCGCTTCGGCGCAAAGCTCGCCGCGCGAGGAAGTAAGCTTTAACTTCGGCTGGAAATTTTACCTGGGCAGCGCCAACGACGCAAAAAGTATCGCGTTCGACGACAGCCGCTGGCGCGATGTTGACTTGCCTCACGATTTTCAGATAGAAATGCCGTGGGACAAGGCGGCGCACGGAAATCGCGGCTTTAAGCAAATGGGCGAGGCGTGGTACCGCAAGACGTTTGAGGCCGATCCCGGATGGAAAGGCAAGCGCATTTTGCTCGACTTTGAGGGAATAATGTACGTTGGCGACGTTTACGTTAACGAAAAATTCGTTGGCAAAACCGATTACGGCTATCTGGGCTTCGATGCGGACATTACCAAGCTCGTAAGCTACGAGGGCAAAAATGTGGTTGCCGTGTACTGCTCCACGCAGAAGTTCGAAAATTCGCGCTGGTACACCGGCGGCGGGCTTTACCGCAATGTGTGGCTGACGCTGAAAGACTCCGTTTCGGTGGCGCGAAATGGCATTTTCATTACCACGCCCAAGGCCACAGACCGCAGCGCCGAAGTCAGCGTTCAGGTGGAGGTTGAGGGCTTGAGAGGGAGAAAGCACAACGTAAGCATCGAGGCAAAGATTTTTGCGCCGGACGGAACGCTCGCCGGGCAAAGCAAGGCGGCGGCTCCGGCAAAAACCAAAAAGCGAACGGAGGAAGCGCTGTTGCCGGCCGTAACCCTTGCCTCGCCGCAGCTTTGGAGCTGCGAAACGCCCCGCCTCTACACTGCCGAAATTACGCTTGCCGACAACGGAAAAATCGTTGACCGCGTTACCGAGCAATTTGGCGTCCGCACGCTGGAGTTTTCAAAGGATTTTGGCTTTAAGCTCAACGGCAAAAAGGTATTCCTCAAAGGCGTTGCCAACCATCACGACTTGGGCGCGGTGGGCGTTGCCGCCTACGACAGGGCAATTGAACGCTACTTTAAGCGGCTGAAGGAATTTGGCTACAACCACGTGCGCACTTCGCACAACCCGTACTCCAAATCGTTTTTGCGCTTGGCCGACAAGCATGGTATTCTCGTTACCGACGAGCTGTTTGACAAGTGGAGCCAGCAGTACACGGGCGGGCGCGTACCGTTTGCGGACTTGTGGTGCACGGCCCTCCCCGAGTGGGTTAAGCGCGACCGCAATCACCCCTCCGTTATTCTGTGGAGCTTGGGCAACGAGCTGCAAATTGTGGAGGACTGGACGGGCTTCCCAACAGGCGACTGGGGCGTAACCGGCTACAGGATTCTCGACGTGCTGCTCAAGCGCTACGACCCCACGCGCCTGACCACCGTCGCCATGTTCCCCGCCCGCGCCAACGCCGTAACAAAGGAAGACCCCGATTTCAACGTAAAGGTCATACCCCCCGAGCTTGCCACCGTTACCGATATTTCAAGCTTCAACTACCGCTACATGAGCTACGGGGACTACCTGAAGCACGCCCCCGACATGATTATTTACCAAAGCGAGGCAACCTCCAACGAGCTGCTTGCGCCGTACTTCGGCATGGACAGGGAGCGAATGGTAGGCCTTGCCTACTGGGGCGCGGTGGAGTACTGGGGCGAATCGAGCGGATACCCGCGCAAGGGTTGGGCATACTCGTTTTTCAACCACGCGCTCGAGCCTTTCCCGCAGGCATACCTGATAAAAACGGCGTTCTCCAACGAGCCGCTCGTCCACATTGGCGTGGCAGACGACAAAAGCGAAACAAAAGAAGTAAACGATATTATAGTGGGAAAAATACCCATTTCGTCGCACTGGAACAGGCAGGAGGGCAAGTCATACGATATTTACACCTACACCAACGCCGAAGAGGTGGAGTTGCTGGTAAACGGAAAGTCAATCGGCACAAAGAAAAACGACACTGCCAATATTACCGGACGGAATATAATTTTGTGGGAAAAAGCGCCCTACAGCGCCGGAGCGGTTACGGCAATTGCCCGAAACGCGGGAAAGGAGGCTGCGCGGCACACGCTCGAGACGACCGGAAAGGCCGTTGCGCTCAAAATGGAGGTGGAAAATCCTGCCGACTGGCGCGCCGACGGGCTCGACTTGCAGTATGTGAAAGTTTACGCCGTTGATAAGGCGGGACGTACAGTTCCCGCCACCAGCGGCGAGGTAACCTTTGAGGTTTCGGGCGCGGCGCGGCTCATTGCGGTGGACAACGGCGACCACTCGAGCGACGAGCTGTTTGCCGGCAGCAAGCGGATGCTGCACAACGGCTTTGCACTGGCAATTCTGCGCTCCACCCAAACGCCGGGAGCCGTCAAGGTAAAGGCAACCACCGCAGGGCTGAAAAGCGCCGAAAAAACGCTGAAAACAATGAATAATGATTAATGGTTAATGATTAATGATTAATGGCGCGAAGCGCGGCACACTATTCATTATTCACTAATCACTAATGATTAATGACTTTGTTGCAACGAGAGCACATTATATAAAGCCTAATAAATATTTTCAATCAATTCCCCGTAGGGGAATAATATCAATAGAAAAACGTGCGCCCCCTTTTTCAATTCCCCGTAGGGGAATAATAGAAAATGACGACGCTGTTAAAACCCTACGGGTTAGGCTAACGCCGAAAGCGGACAAAATCTTTTCTATTGATATTATTCCCCTACGGGGAATAAGAGCGAAGCGGAGTTCGGCGCAGCCAATTGGAACGGAGGCGCAGTAGAGACGCACGGCGTGCGTCTCACCGCGCAAACCGGCGGCGGCAATTCTCGCTATGCAAAGCCCTGAAAGGGCGTAATCCATTAGCGTAGGGCAACGCCCTACGAACGCCGAGCCCCCGCGTCCCCACCTCCAAAGCCCTGAAAGGGCGTAATCATTAGCGTAGGGCAACGCCCTACGAACGCCGCTCGTCGCTCCGCAGGTCGCTGACCTGCGGTTATGAAAAATCTGCCTTTCAGGCAGCCCGGTACTCGTTGTTCGTCGCTCCGCAGGTCGTTGACCTGCGTTTATGAAAAATCTGCCTTACCGGCTGGGGGGCGTTGCGCACCGCCCCCGCCGCGCAACGCGCCCCCGCCCGCCCCCGCCCCCACCCGTCATTCCGACCGGAGTGCGCGAGGCACGAGCGCGCGCAGCGGAGGAACCTCCAACAACAGAGCACAGTCAACGGGAACAGCAACGACGACGGGTTTGGCGCTAAGGTGGGAGATTGGCTACGCCGAGCTCCGGTCCTCGCTCCGCTCGGAATGACGGA
>JAITAP010000210.1 GCA_031284065.1 Prevotellaceae bacterium | reverse complement strand
TTGGAGGCGTTGAACAGTACGCGGCTCTTAAAGCTCTCCGTCCAGTGCATTTGCATCTCCACGATGAACTGCCGCCCCGTGCTGTCGGTGCAGCGCACGTCCACAATGGAGTCCTTCAGCGCGGGGATTTCCGGAGGCAGCTCGGGCGACTGGTACTCCAGCTCCACAATTTGCTGCGATGCGTCGAGCGGCAACATGCTGTTGAGTAAACTTTTGCACAAGTGCTTGTGCTCGCCGAAAATGCGCTTGAAAATCAAGTCGTTTTTGGGGTCAAGGTAACGTGACATGGCTGGGAAGTGATTAAAATGTGAGGCAAAGGTAGCAAGAATTTCCGAAACGGACAATATCCTTTACTCGGGCGCGGTTCTGCCTCGTCCAAACAAAGGTGAATATGAGCGCTGAGCAGCGAATAATGCCGCCGTACCACGCGCCATTATTCACTATTCACTATTCGTTACTCTTGCAGGTACGTATGAAACCAGCTAAACAGCTCTGTTTGCCACACTACCGCGTTTTGCGGTTTGGAAACAAAGTGCGTTTCGTCGGGGAAAAAGAGCAGCTTGCTGGGTATTCCTTGCAGCTGCGCCGCGCTGAACGCCTGCAACCCTTCGGTGTAGGGCACGCGGTAGTCGTGCTCTCCAACGCTTATCAGGATGGGGGTTGTCCACCGCTGCACAAGCTTGTGCGGCGATTTTTCGTAAGCGTAGATTAGCTTCGGCGTTTTATTCCAGTAGGGGCCGCCGACGTCGTAGTTGACAAAAAACATTTCTTCGGTGGTACCGTACATGCTTTCGAGGTTAAACATGCCGTTGTGCGCAGCCAACGCCTTAAAGCGGTTGTTGTGCGTGCCCGCAAGGTAGTACACGGAGTAGCCGCCGTAGCTGGCTCCCAGCGCGCCCAGCTTGGTTGCGTCCACGTATGGCTCGGCTTTGAGCGCGTCGATGGCGGAGTAGTAATCCAGAATATTTTGCCCTGCGTAGTCGCCCGAAATTTGCGCCAGCCAAGTTTTTCCGAAAGTCGGCACGCCGCGCCTGTTGGGGGCAACGATGATGTACCCTTGCGCCGCCATAAGCTGCAAATTCCACCGCAAGCTCCAAAACTGGCTCACGGCGCTCTGCGGTCCGCCCTGACAGTACAGCAGGGCGGGATATTTTTTTTCGGGGTCAAAGTTAGGAGGGAAGATAACCCACGTAAGCATTTGCTTGCCGTCGGTAGTTCTTATCCACCGCTCCTCAACCTTGCCGAACGTCAGGTTTTCGTAAAGGTGGCTGTTGGTTGACGTGATTTGCGTGCTGCTGCTATCGGCTACGTTGATGTTGAACAGCTCCGGCGCCATGCTCATGCTCATGCGCCGTCCCGCAACAACGTTGCCCCGGGCTATTACGTCGGAGTAGTCGTGCGCTCCGCGCGTTACCTGCGCGAGCGTTCCCCGCTCCAAATCGGCCTGGTACACCTGATACGTAGCGTTGACGCCGCTCACAAAGTACAGCGTGTGGCTGTTGCCCCAGCAAAAAGTGGTAGCGCTTTCCTCCGTACTTTTTGTTACTTCATCTACGAATCCGGTTGCAAACTCCATTACCATGAGGCGATTCTTGTCGCTTTCGTAGCCGGGCGTTTCCATGCTCAGCCACGCCAGCCTTAGCCCGTCGGGCGATACAAGGGGGTGGCAGTCGTAGCCTTTGTTTGCGGTGGTGAGGTTGGCGGTTGCACCGGTTTCCGTATCGTAGCAGTAAATATCGGAGTTTGTGCTCAAGGCGTACTCTTTTCCCGTCATTTTTTTGCCGGCGTAGTAGATGTAGCGCCCTTCAGGTTCCCAGCACACGTCGCTGATGCTGAAGCTGGTTGCCATAGGGGTATCCCACGCTTCGCCCTCGTTAATATCCTTTTCGCCAACCAGCGTTCCGTAGGCAAATCCCGACACAAAAATGTGGCGGTACGCGCCGTTGTCCCACGTATCCCAGTGGCGGTACATGAGGTCGCTAATGATGCGGACGTTGGCTTTGGGAAGGTGCGGGTAGCGCTCGGCAAGGGTTTTGTTCACCTGAACTTTTTTGACGTACAGCGCCATGTTTTCCTTAGGCGAAATTTCAAACGCTTCAACGCCATCTTTCACGTCGCTCACCTGCTTGGCTGCATACTTTTTATCCGACAGCGCAATTTCCCAGATTTGCCCCGTGCCGCTCCGGTCGGAAATGAACCGGATAGCCTTACCGTCGGCGCTCCAGCGCGGGTTTGACTCCGAGCCTTGCTCGTCGGTAAGCTTCACGGGGCTGGATTCGCCGTTTGACGGGATGAGGTAGAGGCTGGTTACGCCCTTGTTCTCCGACAAGCTGTAGCGCCTCACGCAGTACGCTATCTGCCTGCCGTCGGGCGAAATTTGCGGGTCGCTCACCTGCCCAAACTTCCACAGAATTTCGGGGGTCAGCACGCCCTGCTTTTTTTCTTCCGGCGTAAGCTGGTTGGCAATTTGAAAAACGCCGTTGGACTCCTGGCCGCCGCAAGCCGAAAACGCTGCTAACGCCATAGCTGCACAAAAAAGATTAACTCGTTGCATATTCTAATATTTACCATTTATAGTAGCTTACACCTGTGTGAGGTTCTGAAGATTGTCAAGAACACCGGCGGGGTTGGAAACAATAGCCCAGCCAAATACCATGAAGATAATGATAATCACAATAATGTAGAGGATGGATGGTATCAGGCCTATCCATGCGCAGATTCTCCCTGCGTTCAGGTTGCTAAAGGAGCCCGCCGTATATTTGCCCGGGTTGGCAGCGTACAGCTTTGTAGAAGACCTTGCTACAATCAGCGCAATCAACGCGCACACAAAGCCGGGGATACCGTAGCAAAAGCATGATACGATGGAAAGAATACCCAGCACAAGCGCCAGCGTTGAGTTGGGAAGAGCCACCTGCGGCTCGTAAGATTGTTGTTCCATAATCAAAAATAGTTGGTGAATTGAGATATTTAGATTAACCGTTACGTAAAACCCTGCACGTTATTCATGCAGCACAAAGGTAGTAAAAAAGTTAGCATTTGTGGCAATGTCTCCTTCAAAAAAATTGCGGGCAAAGAGATTTAGCCCCTTGCCGGTTGTTAATCAGAGCTTAGCCATACTTATTTAGCTCATGCCGGAGAAGCTTGGGAGCGTTTCCGCCAAAATTATTTTCGCCGAATTTTGTACTTTCAAATAAACTCGCTACATTTGCACCCTCTGTTTGAGCAAAGCCCGGGTGGCGGAACTGGTAGACGCGCTGGTCTCAAACACCAGTGGTAGCAATACCATGCCGGTTCGATCCCGGCCTCGGGTACAGAAAAAAAAGCTAAGCAGTAAGTAATCGACCGCTTAGCTTTTTCTTTTGCCCAATTTTCCCCCCACATTATCATGGAAAAAAGTATTTGGCAGAAGATAGAAGAGCCGTACCAAGAGTTTCATGCGCTTGGTATCAGCCGGTCGGTGGGCTATGAAAAGTACTACCTCTACTCGCTTATTACCCATTCTACGGCAATTGAGGGTTCTACGCTTACCGAAACGGATACGCAGCTTCTCTTTGACGAGGGCGTAACAGCCAGGGGGAAACCGTTGGTTCACCATTTGATGAATGAAGATTTGAGGAAGGCTTACGAGCTTGCCAAAGAAGAAAGCAAAAAAGGCGTGGAAATCACCCCCCGCTTTTCTGCAAAAGCTGAATATGGCTCTCATGCGTACTACAGGGAGTGTGCATAATGTTGCGGGTGGCTCTTTCGATTCTTCCAAGGGCGAATTTCGCTTGTGTAGCGTTACGGTCGGCATGGGCGGACGTTCTTACATGAGCTATCAAAAGGTTTCTGCCAAGCTCGAAGAGCTTTGCGCCATACTGCGGAAACGACAAAAAACGGTGGAAACATTCCGGAAATAATACGAGCTTAGCTTTAATGCTCATCTTAATTTGGTCGCCATTCACCCATGGTTGGACGGTAATGGAAGAACGGCTCGCCTGCTGATGAACTATATTCAATTTTGCTGTAATCTTTTTCCGGCTAAAATATTTAGGGAAGATAGAGCCGGCTATATCCTTTCCTTGCAGCAATCACAAGCTGGAGAAACCAACCAGCCGTTCTTGGAGTTTATGGCGATGCAGCTAAAAAAATCGCTCTCTTTGGAGATAGAAAAGTACAGGTCTTCCCAAAAGAAAGGCTTTAGCTTGATGTTTTAGCACCCGCGTTGGGACAGGGTTTTACCTTGTCCCAATTTGCGGTAAGTGGGCACAGGCCGCGTGATGCTTATTTTTTTGCCGAATCTTCGAGCAAGCTGTCCACCACCTTGTTGAAATCGTTTTTCCACTCTTCGTAGAACACGCCGGTGGCAGGGCCGCTGAAGCCCGTATGGATTTTCGCTACTTTCCCCTGCCTGTCAATAAAAAAAGTAGTAGGGTAACCTGCTAATCTGTCGATTTCGGGGAGAACTTTAGACAGCGCACCGCCACCTGCCTTGCCGGCAAACAGTATTTCATAATCCACGCCATACTGCGCTTTCAGTCGGTTGATGGCCGCATGAGCGTATGCCGCGTCGTCCTTGCGTTCAAAGGCCAATCCTACAATTTCCACGCCCCGGTCTTTATTTGCTCTGTACCACTGCGCCAGATATTCTGTCTCGTCAAGGCAGTTGGGACACCACGTGCCCAGCACAGATACCACCACCACCTTTCCTTTATACCGTGCGTCGCCGAGCGAGACGATACGCCCTTCGGCATCGGGAAGTTCGAAGCCCAAGTGATCAAAACTGCGCTTTAGCTTGGTCAGGGAATAAGTATCGGTAAGCGCAGCACGGTCATTGCGCCTACCCACAAAAAGCGTCTTACCCCGCACCGTGTAAAGCGTTCCTTCAAACGTATCGTCGCCGGTAAAATCAATTTCAATCAAATAAGGACTCAACCCGCTAAAGGCGGAAAGCTGCACGCCGGTTTCGGTCACCGCGCCTTCAAAGAAGCGCAGGTCGCCGGAATTGATAAGGATAGAGCCGGTTACAATGTGGTTGTCCGCAGTAAAGACCCCGACGTTTTTCGTCGTGTCGTGTTTTTCGTTAATAAAAAGGACATCCCATATTCCATCAATAGTAACCGACGCGGGCGATGCGGCCGGAGCGAAGCGCGGCGCATCACCCCGTTGCGCCTTAAACGGCACGCCAGGGTCATCTTCGATATATCGCTTGATGAACCGGCCTTTCAGAGAATCGCCCGACACGCGGGCTTGTATCTCCGCATCGTATGCCTCAATGGGGATAATCACCGTGTCGGCTGCATAGCGGATACCGCCAAGCGCCACCCGTTCTTCGCCGTTTATCAACGTCAGCACGGCCGAGTCGGTGGCCGCATGGCGCACTTCAAAAAGGAACGGCGCCTGCTTATTGTCCGATACCGACAGCTCGGCTCGCCACGTGCCGTCTTGCAGCCGGTGCTGAGGGGCGGTGCAGCTCGCACCTAAGAAGAAAAGCCCCGCCAAACTTCCCAACAGGGAATATGTGACGCGGCGTAATGGATAAATTGTTTTCATATTCATGACTGTGTTATATTTTGCGCAAAGATACATCAATTTACATTTCTCCACCATACCATTTTAGCGGTATTTTAATCCGCTACGACAGGCGTTTCATTATTTCTCACTGTTTCAAACACCCTGCCGGAACAACGAGTATCCCGTCTTCCCGTTTGAATGCGAATGGGCCGCCGGTCAAAACCATCAGGAAAGAGGGTTCTTTCATTTTGCCGGTGTCCACTTTATTTTTCAGTTTGAGTAAATTCCCGGCAGCTTCCTCTATCTGTTTATTTCCCAATTTCACTTCGATGGCGCCCCAGCGGCCGTCGTGTAACTGTACTATCATGTCGGCTTCCAAGCCGCTTTTATCAAGGTAATGCAACACGTCGCC